>NZ_JAKFCQ010000119.1:0-10113 GCF_036676585.1 Robertmurraya sp. | reverse complement strand
ATAAATATATGGCCATCTCCAATAAGTGCTTGGGCAAGAAGTCTTGCGCCATCCTCTATGGAAAGGTCTTCTTTATCTTGGATTTTTTTAAATAATCCAGTCATTTGGGTTGTGAACATTTTTAACATAAAAGGCCTCCAAATCGTAATCTTCATTTATTATAAAAGAAACGGACAAGGAAGGTAAAATCACAAACTGTAAAAATTTATATGATTTTGATGTAAAATGTTTGCAGGAGAAATTAAGTAGTATATCGAACTACATGAAGGTGGATAGTCCTAATCGTTTATTTACATACAAAAAATAAAAATCCAGAAAAAGTAGGTGGCTTTTCATGAAAGGCAAAATATTAATAGTGGATGACCAATTTGGTATTAGAATTCTGTTAAATGAAGTGCTACAAAAGGAAGGCTACGAAACATTTCAAGCGGCAAATGGAGTACAAGCACTTGAAATCGTGACGAAAAACCCGCCAGACCTTGTTTTACTAGATATGAAAATTCCTGGTATGGACGGAATTGAAATTTTAAAAAGAATGAAAGTCATTGAAAAAGATATTCGTGTCATCATTATGACTGCCTATGGGGAGCTAGATATGATTCAGGAAGCGAAGGATCTTGGAGCGCTCACTCATTTTGCAAAACCATTTGATATTGATGATATTCGTGCGGCAGTTAAGAAGTATTTACCAGTAAAAAATAGTTGATCTTCAAAAATTTTGGCAAAATATACAAATGGTAGCGATTGCATTTCATCTATTTTATGACATCCTATAAAAGTGACCAAGATTGATAGCATTTCTATTTTTTATTTGGTATGATTACAAATGAATTTAGCGGATGATCAATCAAAGTCAGGATCTCAAATTACATAACGTTAATTGTTTAGGGAAAACTCTAATAGGGAACCTGTCTATAAAAGGTCATCATGAATAGGAGGAAGAAGAATGCCTTTAGTATCTATGACAGACATGCTCAAGAAAGCAAAAGCTGAAGGGTATGCAGTAGGACAATTCAACTTGAACAACCTTGAGTTCACACAAGCAATTTTACAAGCGGCTGAAGCTGAAAAATCTCCAGTAATCCTTGGGGTTTCTGAAGGTGCAGCTCGTTACATGGGTGGCTTCAAAACAGTTGTAAAAATGGTAGAAGGTCTTTTAGAAGATTACAAAATCACTGTACCTGTGGCTATCCACTTAGACCACGGTTCAAGCTTTGATAAGTGTAAGGAAGCAATCGATGCTGGTTTTACATCAGTAATGATCGATGCATCTCACCATCCTTTCGAAGAGAATATCGAAACTACAACTAAAGTAGTTGAGTATGCTCATTCAAAAGGTGTATCTGTTGAAGCTGAGCTTGGAACAGTTGGCGGACAAGAGGATGATGTTGTTGCTGAAGGTGTTATCTATGCTGATGTTCAAGAGTGTAAAGAACTAGTATCTCGTACTGGTATCGATTGCTTGGCTCCAGCACTTGGTTCTGTTCACGGTCCTTACAAAGGTGAACCTAACCTAGGCTTCAAAGAAATGGAAGAAATCGGTGCAGCTACTGGTGTACCATTAGTTCTACACGGTGGAACAGGAATCCCAACAGCTGACATCCAAAAGTCAATCTCTTTTGGAACAGCAAAAATTAATGTAAATACTGAGAACCAAATTGCTTCTGCAAGAACGGTTCGTGAAGTGTTAGCAGCGAAACCAGATGAATACGATCCACGTAAATACTTAGGACCAGCTCGCGATGCGATTAAAGAAACAGTTATCGGCAAAATGCGCGAATTCGGTTCTTCAGGTAGAGCGTAATCGAATTTATTTGCTTCATAAGTTGAAACCGCCTTTTCTTGAAAAGGGCGGTTTCAATTGTATTGATGTCATTTTAAAAAAAAAGTCGAATTTTGTATGGGGAGAGTGGAACAGGTGAAATTTTTTATCGATACAGCAAACATGGATGAGATTAGAGAAGCGTATTCTTTAGGAGTTGTTGCAGGGGTTACAACAAATCCATCATTAGTTGCAAAGGAAAAAAATGTTTCATTTGAAGACCGTCTTCGTGAGATTACGGCATTAGTTCCAGGTTCGGTTAGTGCAGAAGTCATCGCGCTTGATGCAGAAGGTATGATTCGTGAAGGTCGCGAGCTAGCTGCCATTGCTCCAAATATTACAATTAAAGTACCAATGACACCAGAAGGTTTAAAAGCGGTATCTACTTTTTCTAAAGAAGGCATCAAGACAAACGTAACATTAATTTTTAGTGCAAACCAAGCATTGCTAGCAGCAAGAGCTGGGGCTACATATGTATCTCCTTTTGTTGGTCGATTAGATGATATCGGTTACAATGGTCTCGATTTAATCACAACAATTGCAGATATTTTCGCGGTTCATGGTTTAGAAACAGAAATTATTGCTGCTTCAATCCGTCATCCGCAGCACGTGACAGAAGCAGCTCTACGCGGGGCGCATATTGCTACAATACCATACAAAGTGATTATGCAATTATTTAATCATCCACTAACAGACAAAGGCATTGAAGCCTTTTTAGCAGATTGGAAAAATAGAGAGAATTAATAAGTGGGACATTTTTCCTATTTATAACTTTTTTATAATTCCATACATGAAGTTTGAAATTTCGTGTAAACTATAAATTAAGGGTGGTATATGTCGTTTTTTGTATTTTTTTAGTGGAAGAATATACCTCGTATAGATTTTTCGAAAAAGCATATATGGAAAAATAAAAAAGATGAGCCAAATCAGTACAAGATATAACACGTATTCTGTGTGAATGATATGGCTTAGAAGGGAGTCAACGATGGATAAGCTGATGATTGCCGGTGGAGACCCTTTAAAGGGAACCGTTCGTATAAGTGGTGCCAAAAACAGTGCAGTCGCACTCATTCCAGCGACCATTTTAGCCGATTCACCAGTAACGATTGAAGGATTACCTGATATTTCCGATGTTCAGATTTTACAAGGACTGCTCGAGGAAATTGGAGGGAAGGTCACTTTTACAAACAATGAAATGTGGGTGGACCCTTCTGATATGATCTCTATGCCTTTGCCAAACGGAAAGGTTAAGAAACTTCGTGCAAGCTATTATTTAATGGGTGCGATGCTTGGCCGTTTTAAAAAGGCAGTGATTGGATTGCCTGGTGGCTGTCATTTAGGACCAAGACCGATTGACCAACATATTAAAGGTTTTGAAGCACTAGGAGCGACCGTGACCAATGAACAAGGCGCGATCTATCTACGTGCGGACGAGCTTCGCGGAGCAAGAATTTATTTAGACGTTGTGAGCGTTGGTGCAACCATCAATATTATGCTTGCGGCTGTTCGTGCGAAAGGGCGTACGATCATTGAGAATGCGGCAAAAGAGCCGGAAATCATTGACGTGGCTACGTTGCTTACGAATATGGGTGCGAAGATTAAAGGAGCAGGAACAGACGTTATTCGTATTGACGGAGTGGACGAGCTTCATGGCTGCCAGCATACGATTATTCCTGACCGAATTGAGGCCGGTACGTATTTAATTCTTGGTGCAGCGGTAGGAGACGGGCTGTTAATAGATAATATTATTCCTCAACACTTAGAGTCGTTAATTGCGAAGCTTCGTGAAATGGGTGTCCCGATTGAAACAAGCGATGACCAAGTATTTGTAGGAAAAGCCGAATCCTTTAAAGCAGTCGATATTAAAACATTAGTCTATCCAGGTTTCCCAACCGATCTGCAGCAGCCACTAACCTCGTTGTTAACTAGTGCTGTTGGGACAAGCATGGTGACGGATACGATTTATGGAGCTCGCTTTAAGCATATTGATGAATTAAGAAGAATGAATGCAAACATCAAAGTGGAAGGTCGCTCAGCGATTATTCACGGTCCTGTCAAACTGCAAGGTGCCAAAGTGAAGGCTAGTGATTTACGAGCGGGAGCTGCTTTAGTGATTGCCGGGTTGATGGCTGAGGGAGTTACAGAAGTAACGGGCCTTGAGCATATTGACCGTGGGTACAGTCATCTTGTAGAAAAATTAAATGGACTTGGTGCGACTATCTGGCGTGAAGCTATGTCAAAAGAAGAGCTTGAACAATTGAAAAACGTATAATAACCTATCAAAAGATAAAGAAAAAATAGAAAGAAGGCAGACCTGCTTTCGTCTGCCTTTTTTATAAGAAGATAAGAAAGTATAAATTATTGAACTTTGAACAATGTCTAGCTCCAGCGCCCAGCGACTAGTGTACTTCGCTCTCTTCCCTACGATAAGTCAACATCGGATCGCTAGCGCTCTCCGTGTTTCCTTTATCTCAGTCAGAGCGCTCCAGTCCATACGTCACTAAACGGGCGCTTGCGCTTTTCTTATTATCCTCCTTACTAACTTCCCATTAAAATAATGTTGATTAATAATTAATAAAAAGGGTAAAATAGAAATTGTTTTTTAAAAAGGCTTACATTAAAAAAGCCTTGTCTTTATAGAATATAACTTTCTCTATCTCTTCTTATACTTCTAGAAAGCCTCAAACATTCAATTCTTTCCATCCATTTTATCGAACAAATTCATAAAGCTTGTGGTGGAACAACATTTTGTAAAAGAGTGGTGTACTAATGGAATTAACAATTTCAAGCCTGGAAAATATGAAGCTAAAAGAGCTTTATGAGCTAGCAAAGACCTTTAAAGTGTCTTATTATAGCAAGCTAACAAAAAAAGAACTTATTTTTGCGATTTTAAAAGCACGTGCGGAATCAGAGGGCTTTTTCTTTATGGAAGGTGTCCTTGAAATCATACAGTCTGAAGGCTTCGGTTTCCTACGACCTATCAACTACTCCCCAAGCTCAGAGGATATTTATATTTCAGCCTCACAAATTAGACGTTTTGATCTCAGAAATGGTGATAAAGTATCTGGTAAAGTTCGTCCACCAAAGGAAAACGAGCGTTATTTTGGACTTTTACAGGTTGGTGCCGTTAACGGTGATGACCCGGAATCAGCAAAGGAACGTGTTCACTTCCCTGCGTTAACACCTTTATATCCTGATCGTCAAATGAAGCTTGAAACGTCACCAAAGCATGTGAGTACGAGAATTATGGATCTTATTTCTCCTGTTGGTTTTGGTCAGCGTGGATTGATCGTTGCTCCTCCAAAAGCGGGGAAAACGATGCTATTAAAGCAAATTGCCAATAGCATTACGACGAATCATCCTGAGGCAGAGCTGATTGTTCTGTTAATTGATGAACGCCCGGAAGAGGTAACAGACATCGAGCGTTCGGTTGCTGGCGATGTGGTTAGCTCAACATTTGACGAAGTGCCTGAAAATCATATTAAAGTGGCCGAGCTTGTGCTAGAGCGTGCGATGCGTCTAGTGGAGCATAAGCGCGATGTAATTATCCTTATGGACAGTATTACTCGTCTCGCTCGTGCGTACAATCTTGTGATACCTCCAAGTGGTCGTACGTTATCAGGGGGGATTGACCCTGCAGCATTTCACCGTCCGAAACGATTCTTTGGTGCAGCGCGTAACATTGAGGAAGGTGGAAGCTTAACCATCCTTGCTACAGCGCTTGTGGATACAGGATCTCGTATGGATGATGTGATTTATGAAGAATTTAAAGGAACCGGTAATATGGAGCTTCACCTGGATCGTGGTCTAGCTGAACGCCGTATTTTCCCTGCCATCGACATCCGCCGTTCGGGAACTCGTAAGGAAGAGCTACTTATTCCGAAAGATCATCTGGATAAGCTATGGGCAATCCGTAAATCAATGTCCGATACGCCTGACTTTGTGGATAAATTTTTACGTAAGCTGAAGCAAACGAAGTCAAATGAAGAGTTCTTTGCTAAGCTTGACGAAGAAATAAAAGCAAAAAGGAATTCATAGGGAAATAAATCCCATGTTGCAAAACCTATACCTGCTTGTTATAATAACATCAGTGTGTTTTTCCATTACACCTTGTGTGTATGAATAACTCTGTTTCGAACGACTCAGGGCAAAAGGAGATGAAAGGTAATGAGAGAAGGAATTCATCCTAACTATAAAAAAGTAACGGTATCTTGTGCATGTGGCAACACATTCGAAACTGGTTCAGTAAAGAAAGAACTTCGTATCGAAACTTGCTCAGAATGTCATCCATTCTACACAGGACGTCAAAAGTTTGCTGAAGCAGGCGGACGTGTTGACCGTTTCAACAAGAAATACGGAATTAAAGCTACAAACTAATAAGAAAAAAGAAACAGGCAAGAAGATTTCAGACCTTGCCTGTTTTTTTATGAAAATGAACGTACATAGTTAGACAGTGAAAGGATAATTTACGTAAAAACTGTCTACTTTAAAATAGAGAGCGAAGCGGAAGGAGAGGCCGTTTATGTATGTAATGAAGCACCATGGTTGGGTAGAAGTGATTTGTGGCAGCATGTTCTCTGGGAAGTCGGAAGAACTGATTCGTCGCGTAAGAAGAGCCCAGTTTGCCAAACAAAAAATTGCCGTTTTTAAGCCGAAAATTGATAATAGATACAGCGATGAAGCTGTTGTCTCTCACAATGGTACATCGTTTATTGCGCGTCCAATCGCCCATTCAACAGAGATTTTTCAGCATATTGATCCTGAAATCGATTTGATTGCCATTGATGAAGTACAATTTTTCGATGACGAAGTAGTAAAAGTCATTCAGCACTTAGCTGATAGCGGCCATCGCGTTGTAGCTGCAGGCTTGGATCAAGACTTCCGTGGCGAGCCATTTACCGTCATGCCAGCATTAATGGCCATCGCAGAGCTAGTAACAAAGCTGCAAGCAGTTTGTGCGGTTTGTGGATCACCTGCTAGTCGAACACAAAGACTAATTAACGGCGAGCCAGCCTCTTACGATGACCCAATTATCCTGGTAGGTGCCTCAGAAGCATACGAACCGCGCTGTCGCCACCACCACGAAGTTCCAAAGTCACCAAACGTAATTGAACGTGCGGACTTTACACAGTCGAAATTATAAATAATTGTATCCACCCTATGTACAGGGTGGATTTTTGATTCACCCGGAAATAATTAGCGAGAGTATTTTCACCGATAATTGCAACACTATCCATAGGAGGTGTTGACAGTGAAAAGATGGCTTATTATACTTTTGGCGGTTTTGGTTTTATCAGCTTGTAACAATAATCCAAAGGGCTTGTCTGATCAGCAGGAGGATCGTGCGGGAAGGTCGTTTGTTGCTAATAAAGATACTGGGCAAGACAATACTCAGTCAAGAGGGTGGCAACGAGGCGATCAAAATCCAAATTTTTTAAATACGGATGGTGGCCGAGTTGATTATGATGGTTATATTGATAAAGCAAGAGAAACGGTGAATGCTACCGATGAGTTCGAAGCAGGATCCATTTGGGTGAATGGAAATTGCCTGTGGGTAACGGCTTATAAAAAAGGGCAGATGTCACGTCAGGAACGAGTGGATGCAGAAGCACGACTACACAAGAAGCTCGTGAAGGCTGTCCCACGTTATGAAATCGAAGTACAGGTCAAAGAAGACCGCTCATAACATGTCCCAAAGGGCATGTTATTTTTCTATGGGTAGGATGGTTTTGACGAGGTGTTTCACCTATATTATAATAGAAATGTTAAGCACTTATAGATTTTGCTTTTTGATTCGGAATAACTAGCGTGTAACCACGCGTGACTAATATAAGAGGTGAAGGACTTTGTTTGATCGTCTTCAATCAGTAGAGGATCGCTATGAAAGACTGAACGAGCTTTTAAGTGACCCAGAGATCGTGAATGATTCAAAAAAATTACGTGAGTACTCGAAGGAGCAGTCAGATTTATCTGCAACTGTTGAAGTGTATCGTGAGTATAAAGATGTAAAAGAGCAGCTTCAAGACGCGAAAGCGATGCTTGAAGAAAAGCTCGATGCAGATATGCGTGAAATGGTAAAGGAAGAATTAAGTGAATTAGAAGACCGTATGGAAGATCTTCAAGCGCGTCTACGTATCTTGTTGATTCCCAAGGATCCGAACGACGACAAAAACGTTATCATGGAAATCCGCGGAGCCGCTGGTGGAGATGAAGCTGCTTTATTCGCGGGTGACCTGTACCGCATGTACTCTAGATATGCGGAATCGCAAGGTTGGAAAACAGAAGTGATGGATGCCAATACTACGGGCGTTGGTGGCTACAAAGAAATCATTTTTATGATTAATGGCACTAGTGCTTTCTCGAAACTTAAGTTCGAAAATGGTGCTCACCGCGTACAGCGTGTTCCGGAAACAGAATCAGGCGGACGTATTCATACATCAACAGCAACTGTTGCCGTTTTACCGGAAGCAGAAGAACTAGAAGTTGAGATTCATGACAAAGATATTCGTACAGATACCTTTGCATCAAGTGGAGCGGGTGGACAGTCCGTTAATACAACGATGTCAGCCGTTCGTTTAACACATATTCCTACAGGTGTTGTCGTTTCGTGTCAGGATGAGAAGTCACAGATTAAGAACAAGGAAAAAGCGATGAAGGTACTTCGTGCCCGCGTGTACGATAAATTCCAACGTGAAGCTCAAGCAGAGTACGACCAAGTTCGTAAATCTGCGGTTGGAACAGGTGACCGTTCTGAGCGTATCCGTACGTATAACTTTCCGCAAAACCGTGTGACTGACCACCGCATCGGATTAACGATTCAAAAGCTTGATCAAATTTTACAAGGAAAGCTTGATGAAGTGCTTGAAGCGTTAATTGTGGAAGAACAATCAAGAAAGCTAGAAGAAGCATCTAATGAGTAAAAAAGTGTTCGAAGCCCTCGCTTGGGCTTCTTCTTTTTTAAAGGAGCATGGCCGCGACGAAAATGCGGGGGAATTATTGCTTCGGCATTATATGAATATGTCACGGTCAAGCCTTTTGGCGAGTTTACATGATGTGGTCGAAGAAGCAATATGGGAGCCTTTTGTTGAGTCAGTAAAAAAGCATGGTGAAGGAATTCCTGTTCAATACATGATCGGTTATGAAGAGTTTTACGGTCGTCGTTTTTCCGTTAATCAAGAGGTGTTGATTCCAAGACCGGAAACCGAAGAATTGGTTTATGGTTCATTGGAGCGTATAAAGAGGTTATTCGGTGAGGAGCAGGTTCAGCTTGTTGATATCGGAACCGGGAGCGGAGCGATCGCAATTACAATGAAGCTTGAGCGTCCCGCTTTACGGGTGACAGCAACTGATATTGCTGAGACCTCTCTGACGGTTGCTCGAAAAAATGCAGAAGAGCTTGGAGCTAAGGTTGAATTTTTACAAGGAGACCTGCTCTTGCCATTTATAGAGTCAAACACGAAGTTTGACGTGGTTCTCTCGAATCCTCCTTATATTCCACTTGGAGATGAGAAGGAGATGTCGGTCGTTGTGACAGAGCATGAACCACACCGAGCTTTATTTGCGGGAGAAGACGGCCTGGACTTGTATCGCCGCTTTATGAACGAACTTCCTCAGGTAGTAAAAAATAAAGCATTAGTTGGCTTTGAAATAGGTGCCGGGCAGTCAGAAGCAGTTAGCGGAATGCTCCAAGAAACATTCCCAACTGCAGTGGTTCAGGTCGTATATGATATAAACGGCAAAGACCGAATGGTTTTTGCGGAAATTGGATTTTAATTTGAAAATGACTCAACAGGTGTTGGATGACTTCTGTTGAGTTTTTTTATATGAAAAAAAGAACTCTATTAAAAACACTCTGTTGATTGGAGCGGAAGGCGCTTGACTCCTGGGGGATTAGCGGGACAGGTTAGACCCCGCAGGAGCGTAAGCGACGAGGAGGCTCACCGCCCGCCCCCCGGAAAGCAAGCGCCTGGAGCGGAAATCAACAGCCTAGTTGTTCTACTAATTTTTTTCAATTTACTAGTTTAAGATGAACATCTCTTGTCCACACTGTTGATAGTGAAGGGATGGTGCTAGTAAATGAAAACAAAAACACTTGCGAAATTATATATAATCATATTATCCATAGGAACATTACTAAGTTTATACATACCAAAAAATGAAGTCACAGCCAACGAAGCGATTGTCATCCCGAATGAGGCCATTCGCTTACGAATTCTAGCAAACAGTGATTTAGAGGTAGACCAAGAGCTCAAGCGCGAAGTTCGAGATGAAGTAAACGCAGCGATCACAGA
>NZ_JAKFCQ010000118.1:0-56043 GCF_036676585.1 Robertmurraya sp. | reverse complement strand
AAACCCCGGATGAGTTCTTCATCCGGGGTTCTTATACTGGTAAACTAGCAACGATGCTGTTGTATACTTTTAACGCAATAAATACGACACCTAACACGAGGGTTGACCAGGTAAGGACCTGAAAAAAAATCAGTCCAATAATTCCAGACAGTGACAGCTTCGAACTTACCTTATACACAAAAAAGACAAAGTAACTTATCGTTGTAATGGCAAAAACGATAGCTAGTATGGTTACATGGGCAGATCCTAAAAGCGATAATACAGAGCCTGAAAAATAAATAATCGCCCCTGCACGCACATCCTTTAAGCTTTCGCCGTTAAAATCCTTCGAAAAAAAGAGTAAGGACAGCTCATTGATCGTATCAGCAATCAGCTTTAAAGCCGCAAAAACCATAAAAAAGACAACGAGTAATAAGATAAGCAACGCAAGCTTGATTCCACTTCTAGAAAAGAATTCTAGCATTCCCACATAAATACCGGTAGCATTTAAAAATTTAAAAAGATGCACCTCAACTAGCATCGCAAAGGACAAGCTAAATAATAAAATAGACACCAAAGGAAAGTAACTTGTTAAATACGTATTTTTCATTGAATTCTCCACATATGATATTCTTTCATTATTATGAAAGATAGGAGAACATATTACAAGTCTTTATGGTCTCTCAATTCTTACATATTCCCTTGCCTTAAACATGCGATACTTCTTTTTCTGAATCTCTAATCCTGGGTCAGTGGTAAAAATCTCAACAACATCGCCCTCCTCATCAGGACTATAAAATTCACGCTTATCTTTTTTATCTAATGTCCATGCCAAGGACACTAAGAGGAGAAAAATGGACAATGAAGCTAGTATTTTCTTTTTCATCCTCACACCTCACTTTAAAATTATTTTGAGGATAAAAGTCTGATTTTATTCAAAAAAATAAAATTTTTTCACTATTTCTTCTGCGTTTCTACCTATTTATTAGTTTAGCTTCAAGTAAGGGATGTTGTGCGCTTAGGGCATGCAAGGTCTGTTTTTTTACGTTATACTTTTTTATATGGCTGTTTCGGTAAAAGAAAGAGGAAAGCATGTTCGGAGAAAAATATGGAAATAGTAATAGGCAGTATTACTTTTAAAAAAACAGTTTTTACTTACATATAAAGAGGGGGTTTTGTTTTGTCTTTGCTACACTTGGCCATTGTTTCACCTCTATTGCTTGCGGTCATCATACCCATTTTTTCCAAAAGCATTAGACAAATACATACAGGATGGTTTGTACTACCATTACCAGTTGTATTATTTAGCTATTTTCTTTCGTTTATTAGTACCACTTCGCACCAAGGTACAGTATATGAAAGCTTTGAGTGGATTCCTTCTCTTGGCATTAATTTTGCGGCTAAAATAGATGGACTTGGATTACTCTTTGCTTTGCTTATTTCAGGAATTGGGGCATTAGTTGTTCTTTATTCGATTTATTATTTAGCAAAGGATAAGGAACAGCTCGGGAGCTTCTACGTGTATCTTCTTCTCTTTATGGGAGCAATGCTCGGTGTGGTCCTTTCCGATAATTTAATTGTTATGTACGGCTTTTGGGAGCTGACTAGTTTTTCATCCTTCTTACTTATCGGCTACTGGTATCATCGAGAAAAGTCGAGATATGGTGCACAAAAGTCTATGTTAATTACCGTTTTCGGTGGACTTGCTATGCTAGGAGGAATCATCCTGCTATACATCATGACAGGATCCTTTAGCATTTCAGAAATTGTCACACAATCAGACGTTGTGTTAGAGCACACCTTACTTATTCCAGCAATACTATGCTTTTTACTTGGTGCTTTTACTAAATCAGCTCAGTTTCCATTCCATATTTGGCTACCTGATGCAATGGAAGCTCCAACACCTGTTAGTGCCTATCTCCATTCGGCAACCATGGTTAAGGCGGGTATTTATCTTGTAGCGAGAATGAGTCCCGTGTTTGCTGAATCACCTGTTTGGCTCTGGCTTGTCGGAGGGTTCGGTATCGTCACATTGTTCTGGGGTTCTTTTTCAGCTGTCAAACAGACTGACTTAAAGAGCATACTTGCCTTCTCTACCGTTAGCCAATTAGGGTTGATTATGTCTCTGTTAGGTGTTGGTGCTGCTGCCCTACACTATGATGGAATAGACGATAATGTTTTTACCGTTGCAACGACAGCTGCTGTCTTTCACTTAATTAATCATGCTACCTTCAAAGGAAGCTTGTTCATGGTCGTAGGAATTGTTGACCATGAAACAGGAACACGTGATATAAGGAAACTTGGCGGTTTGATGCATTTGATGCCGATTACCTTTACGCTTGCACTTATCGGTGCGTTTTCTATGGCTGGCTTGCCACCATTTAACGGATTTTTAAGTAAAGAAATGTTTTTTACTGGTATGGTAAATATTTTAAAATTGGACCTTTTCTCTCTAAGCACTTGGGGATTATTATTTCCTGTTCTTGCTTGGATCGCCAGTGTATTCACGTTTATATACAGTATGAAGCTTGTGTTTAAAACGTTTACTGGTAAATACAAACCGGAACAATTAAAGAAGAAACCACATGAGGCACCGCTTGGAATGCTCATTTCACCAGTTGTACTCGGCTCTTTAGTCATTATTTTTGGATTGTTTCCGAATATTCTTTCCCATAATTTAATTTCACCGGCGATGGCTTCGATTTTACCTAGCCTGCTTTCTCCAGGAGATATGTTTGACGTTCATATTTACTTTTGGCACGGTCCAACTCCAGAATTATTTATGACTCTAGGGGTCGTGATTCTTGGGATTCTTCTGTATTTGACATTACCGAAATGGGAAAGAACCTATGACTTACTGCCTGAAAAATTAACCTTGAACAAGCTATATGACAAAGGACTAGAATCGATTCAATCTGGTTCGTTTAAGCTAACAAGATTTTATATGAATGGCTATATCCGGACGTATTTGGTCTATATTTTTGCATTTTTCATTCTGATTTTAGGCTACACGCTTTATAAGAAAGACGCGTTTTTGATCGACACAGCAAATGTATCAAGCATTGGTATTTATGAGCTGGTTCTTTCCTTGCTTATAGTCGTAGCTACCATTACCATTCTGTTTGCTAAATCAAGACTCACCTCTATTATCTTGCTAGGAGCAGTTGGGTATACGGTTGCCCTTTTCTTTGTTGTTTTCCGTGCACCGGATTTAGCACTTACTCAGCTGGTCATTGAAACAGTGTCTGTTGCATTGTTTCTACTGTGTTTCTATCATTTACCGAAATTCAAAAAGGAAGAATCAAAAATTCCTTTTAAACTCACAAATGCTGTTATTTCTATAGGAGTAGGTGCGATTGTCACCGCTATTGCACTTTCTTCTTATAGTACAAAGCTATTTGATTCGATCTCACAATTTTACGTAGACAATACGTATATCCGTGCTGCAGGGAAAAATATGGTAAACGTCATTCTTGTTGACTTCCGTGGCTTTGATACGTTATTTGAAATCTGTGTACTTGCGATTGCGTCACTTGGTATTTTTGCAATGATTAAACTACGTCTAACAAGGGGGAAAGAAGGATGAGAACGAATGACCTCATTCTACAAACGGTAACAAAAGTGACTTTGTTCATCATTCTCCTCTTCTCTATTCATCTTTTCTTTGCTGGACATTATTATCCGGGTGGAGGATTCATTGGAGGATTGATGACAGCAGGAGCTCTTGTACTCTTGCTGCTAGCGTTTGATATGAAGACGGTGGCCAATATATTACCCGTCAATTACCGCATTATGACGGCAATTGGGCTTCTTTTTTCGATCGGAACAGGGGCAGGATCATTGCTGTTTAATGTTCCATTTTTGACTCATGCATTTAATGATGTTTACTTGCCTATCCTTGGCAAAACATCGTTGCACACAGCAGTGTTATTTGATATCGGTGTGTATCTTGTCGTTATCGGTGTCACAATGACCATTATTCAAACAATAGGGGAGGACGAATAATGGAAATCGTTATGGCGTTTGTAGTTGGTATTATTTTTATGGCAGCCACTTATTTAATGCTTTCTAAAAGTTTACTTCGAATTATTATCGGAACGGGACTTTTAAGTCATGGCACACATTTATTGGTTTTAACTATGGGAGGCCTAAAAAATGGCGCTGCTCCCTTACTTGGAGAACATGCTGCCGGGTACAATGATCCATTGCCACAGGCATTAATATTAACGGCTATCGTTATTGCCTTTGGTGTAACTTCCTTTTTCCTAGTATTAGCTTATCGCGCGTACCAAGAGCTAGGAACGGACAACATGGATCGCTTGAGAGGGACGAAAATAAATGAATAATTTGCTTTTATTACCTATACTGATTCCGCTTTTTACAGCAGTCATATTAATCTTTTTGAATCGCTTTACGATAGCCTCTAGGTGGGTGTCCGTTTTATCCTTATTATCCACCGTATTTGTGTCTATTCTACTTTTTCAAAAGGTTCGAACAGATGGAATTCAAACATTAAACTTAGGAAATTGGGAAGCACCTTTTGGGATTACGTTAGTATCTGATATGCTTTCTTCCCTTCTTGTTTTGACTACAAGTGTCATTGCTTTCGCTTGCTGTCTCTATTCCTTCCGGGCAATTGGAGAGGAAAGAGAAAAGTTCTACTATTATTCTATTTTGCAATTTCTGATTGTCGGGATTAATGGTGCATTTACGACGGGAGATATTTTCAACCTTTTCGTCTTCTTTGAAGTGATGCTTATGAGCTCCTACGTGCTATTGGTTCTAGGCGGAACAAAGGCTCAGCTTCGCGAATCGGTGAAATATATTTTAGTGAATATTATCTCTAGTTCGTTGTTTGTTATTACCGTTGCTTACCTTTACTCGGTCGTAGGAACGCTAAATATGGCACATATCTCCACAAGAATTGCAGAAGTGGGACAGCCTGGTATTTTAACAGTCATTGCCGTGTTATTTTTAATCGTTTTCGGCTTAAAAGGAGCCATTTTCCCGCTTTATTTCTGGCTACCTGGCTCGTATTACGCTCCTCCTGCACCTGTTTTGGCGTTGTTCGGGGCTCTTTTAACCAAGGTTGGGGTCTACTCTATCATGAGGACGTATACACTCTTTTTCCCTCATGACCCTGGCTATACTCACGAGCTCTTAGGGGGACTTGCGGTCATCACGATTATTGTTGGCATTATTGGAGCAATAGCGTACTGGGATATTAAGAAGATTATTATTTATAACATTATCGTTGCTGTTGGGGTTATTTTGTTTGGTGTATCGGTAAATACAACTGAATCTTTGACAGGTGCAATTTTCTATTTGATTCATGACATGCTCATTAAAGCCGCATTATTCCTGCTTGCTGGAGTAGTCATTGCGATTACAGGAACGAGCAACTTAAAGAAAATCAGTGGATTGATTAAGAATTATCCTTTATTAGGCTGGATGTTCTTAGTATCTGCCCTTGCTTTAGCTGGAATTCCCCCATTAAGTGGCTTTGTTGGTAAGCTGTTGATTGTTAAGAGTGGTTTTGGGGCAGAAGCCTATTGGGGTGCTGGAATTGTGTTAATGTCGAGTCTCCTTGTTCTTTTTTCTGTTATGAAAATCTTTATTAATGGGTTTTGGGGCATTCATCGCACATACGAAAAGGAAGAAAAAGCTCCTGTTAGCTGGTTGCTTATCTCTCCCGCTATTTTAGTGATTATTTCTGTGTTGTATGGAGTTGGAGCGGAGCTGGTTTACCCGTATATTTTAGAAGCTGCGGAAACACTTACTAATCCTTCCACCTACATCAATGCCGTCATGAAGGAGTGATAACAATGGCATTTCAAATTCTATTAAATGTTTTTCTAGCTCTTGTTTGGATGTTTTTAAAAGTCTCTAATGAACCGATAGATTTCTTTGTTGGCTACTTTTTCGGGTTATTGCTCGTCTTTACCTTTCGACGTTTTTTCCCTTCCCGCTTTTACTTATTAAGAGTGATAGCAATAATCAACCTGATTGCCATCTTTATTAGAGAGCTTCTTTTATCTAATATAGCTGTTTTAAAGGTAATCATTAAACCAAAGCTTGATATCCAGCCAGGAATTTTTGCTCTTCCTACTGAACTAAAAAATGATTGGGAAATCACTTTGTTATCCAATCTGATCACATTAACACCTGGGACATTAGTTGTTGATATTTCAGATGATAATCGAACTCTTTATATCCATGCGATGGACGCTTCAGATGTGGAGGCAGCCATCTCTAGCATCAAAAATACATTTGAAAAAGCAATCATGGAGGTGAGCAGGTAATGTTACAGTGGGTCATAACCATTTCTTTAGTTTGTATTACCTTATCCATGCTTGCTATGGTGTATCGGGTCATTAAAGGTCCTACAACACCAGACAGGGTGGTTGCACTTGATGCACTAGGAATCTGTCTAGTTGCCATCATCGCGCTTGTTTCCATCATGTTAAAATCAAATGCTTTCCTAGAGGTTATCTTGTTGATTGGAATTTTAGCTTTTATTGGTACAGTTGCCTTCTCCAAGTATTTAGAAAAGGGGGTCATCCTTGAACGTGATCGAAATAGTTAAGGTTATTATCGGGATATGCATCGCACTTGGAGCACTTCTAACGGTCGTTACAGCCGTCGGCCTTATCAGATTACCAGATGTGTATACACGCACACACGCTGCGTCTAAAGCCGCTACATTAGGAGTTATGTTTGTTTTAGCAGGTACCTTTCTATACTTCTACCTATTAGAAGGCCATATGAATTCTCGACTGATTCTTGGAATTGTGTTTATTTTTATGACCTCGCCTGTAGCCGGACATCTTATTGCTAGAGCTGCGTACAATACTAATGTAAAACTTTGGGAAAACAGTGTTCAGGACGATTTAGCTGCAGTGAAAAAAGAACGTGCTGGGGAATAGGAAAAATCCATGTGTGACTTTCACACATGGATTTTTTTATCTTTTTTCAATTACAGCTATTGTACAGCGTGAGACACTAATAAGCTGGTCTTGTTCGTCTGTTATTTTAATATCCCATACCATTGTGGTCCGACCTTGATGAAGCACTGTTCCAGTAGCGGTTACGATACCGTCTCTTTTTGCTTTAATATGATTGGCATTGATTTCTAATCCAACGACTACTTCCTTTTCCTTATTAACCAATTCGTACGCTCCGATTGAAGCAACGCTTTCTGCAAGTGCAACTGATGCACCACCATGGAGAAGGCCGAACGGTTGACGTGTGCGGTCATCTACAGGCATCGTAGCTACGACTCTTCCTTTTTCAATCTGCTTAAATTCAATTCCTAGCGTTTGAATTAATGAGTTTCCCTTCATAAAGTTGAAGACCTCCTAAGCTTTTTTACTTTTTTCCGATTGATCACTTTTATTAAAAGAAACGAACATACAAAAAAGATACTTCCCATTAGTAGTAATTCTGTTTCATACTCGACTAAGATCTCCTTCTGATCACCAAACCAATATCCAAGCGAAAAAACGATACTCAGCCAAATAAAAGCCCCACTGTAGGCAAACAGGGCAAAAACTTTATAGGACAGCTTGCTTAGTCCGTAAATAAATGGGACAAAGTTTCGTAATCCAGGGATAAAGTAACTGAACAGAAGGGAAAAAGCATGGTACTTTTCAATTGATTGGAAGGAACGGTCAATGGTTCGAGCCATCCGTTTGCTCTTTTGAAAGAATGGAAGGAGTCTAACACCTATGTACTTTCCTGCGAGGTAGCTTGTAGTTAGTGCAGCGACTATTCCTAGATACGTAGAAAGAAAGATGCATACTGGATTTAAGGTACCTAGGGAAGCCGCTAAACCCACCGTCATGGCGATTATTTCATTAGGTACCGGCATGCCTACTACTCCAAACCAAAGCCAAAGGAACAGCCCAATATATCCATTTTCCTCAATTATATCAAGAATAAAATCTAACTCCATTCTATCACCTCCAAAAACCACTTTAACAACATAAGTATCTAAGTAAAATTAATTATAGCAAAATATAGAACCAACTAGGTCATTTTAACATTTTTGTAATGTTATCATTAGACATTCTTTCAGAAACATATATTATGTTGGAAATATACCCCATTTTCTAATAAAGGATGTGAAATGGTTGTATTGCTACGATCCTAGAAACCTTCAATACTATTCCGTACCTTTTCAAGCCTATCCACACTACTCTCCATATTACTTCGTAGGCGCACGTCAGTCACCTTGCTATTATCAACCCAATTATTACTTCAGGCCTTTTCAAGAGGTAAATCCACAGTTATTTATGACTTCTGCTAAATATATGCAATCACTGATGAAAGATGCAAGTGTACTTCTTGAAAGAATGGCCGATTCAAAGGAGTTTGCCAAACAGCTTATGAGCAACGCACAAGAATCGAAGCAGAAGCTTGTCGAGGATCAAATAAAGCATACGGGAATTCAGAACATCCCTGTTGTAAGCTATACACCAGATGGTTTAAAACTAGACTTCAGCAGGGATATAGATACGATGAATTGCTGCAACTTGACTCTTACAGTCAGGTGGATGTAAGAGTGTTTGCCAGAATAAAAAGGTTGAAATCCTTAGATGCGATTTCAACCTTTTCGTCGTCACTTTTAGTTTTCTAACATAATTTTTATTAATAGTATGGATAACCATATCCATATGCTGGTGGATAGTATGGATAAGGATATGGATATGGGTATGGGTAGAATGGTCTTGGACGAAAAAATGCGCCACCTAGTAACCCTCCAGCAAAACCACCTAATAATCCAGCCGCAAATGGTGCGCCGAAGAAGAATCTATCTCCACGATGATGTGGTCCAACGTAATGATGTTGCATGCGTATACCTCCTTTTCGTGTCTGTACTTCCCTACACTACTTCATATGCAACAAACACCTAGTTGGAATAGGCTAACGTCCATCATGTGGAAAGATATCATCAAACACATGCTTCTACAAAAAAAAACGTGAATTCTATTAGAATTCACGCCTGTACCCCTTTACTCCTGACCTAAAACTCCAGCTGTTTGGTCACATGATTGTAGGGCTGAGTTTACTTGTTGCAAAGTTTGCTCGATGCGGTCACGGTTAGATCCCTTTTCCACTGTATTTAAAGCATTTTGTAAGCAATCCTTTGCTTCTGATAAGGCACTTACTGAATCTTGAACATATCCTCTAGCATTTTTCTGCATGAAAAAAACCTCCTTATATATGGTACGGAGATATTATTTACCTTTTACAGTAGAATATTCTTTTCCAATGCACATAGTATTGGCATTTTGTTGACAGTTGAGAAATAAGGCAGAGGCAAAAATCCATTTTTCGCACCTTCCCTTAATGCCTGTCTATAATATATAGTGATATTTTTCGTACATTATAAAAGGGAGCTGAGATCATTGCGCAGCGAACAGCTTGATGATTTATATAGCCAAATTAAATTAACTGGATCGAAAGCGGAGGCTTTAGTAAACGATTGGATAAAAAATCGAGTAAACAAAGAGGATATCGTCGGACTACTAGGCAGAAGAACCCAATGGTATGGCAAGCTCATTAAGGAGCTTCAAGATGCTGTGGAAACAGCTTCGGTCCCATTAAACATTCCTACCAAAAGAGATGTGGCAAGTGTTGCAAAACTTACGATTCAAAATGAAGATCGGCTGGAGGATATCCAGCAAAGATTAGCACAAATAGAAACAACCCTACAGCGTTTAGAAGCTACATTGGGCACAAAACCTTCTTCTACCAAAGCCCCCTTACAAAAAGCAAGTAGAAGACCTCTTGACCGTAAAGAAAGAGCAAAGCTTGTTCAAGAAAACCTTGCAAGGCTCTCAGATGCTTTATTAAATCAGTCAAAGCTTGGTGATTAATATGGAAGCTGAACGATTTTCACTTGAGAAAACTCGATGGAATTCACTGTTCCGTGTGTTTACGGACGGAACTCCCATCACAGCATCAACACCTAGACAAGCACTCTGGAAAAGAAACAAAGCCACTTTATGGTACTACCCTGCACCTGTTAAAAAATATCATACACCGCTTTATTTAATTTATTCTTTAGTGAATCAACCAACGATATTGGATTTATTGCCAAACACAAGTTTGATTGGTGCTCTTACCAATGCTGGCTATGAGGTGTATATGATAGACTTCGGAATTCCAAGATACGAAGATCGCGACATGACCATCGACGATTATGTACTCAAGTATATTCAGCCAGGTGCAAGGGTCGCTCTGAAACACTCAAAAAGCGATAGCATTAGTGTCATGGGATTTTGCCTTGGAGGAACACTCGCTGCTATATACGCAGCCATAGCCAAGGAACCGATCGAGAATCTTATTCTCTTTGTCACTCCTGTCGACTTTTCGTATTTTCCAAAGTTTGATCTCCTGCACCAAGCCATCAAGGATGAAACAATCGACCTATCACCTCTTATAGATGGGCTAGGAATTATACCAGCAGCCTTTATGAATTATGGAGTTCGACTGATCACTTCCCCTATCTATATTTCTCCGTATTTATCACTATTAGAAAAAGGACATAACAAGGAATACGTACACAAATGGTCATTATTCAATCAATGGACAAAGGAGCATATTGCCTTTCCGGGTGCCGCCCTTAAGCAAATCGTGAATGACCTAATCATCCACAATAAGTTACTAACAGGAAAATTTACGGTTGGTGGAAAACCAGTACGATTACAACAAATACTTGCTAACCTATTAGTGATTGCTTCAACAAATGATGAACTCGTACCAATAGAGCAAGCTTTGCCTATGATGACATTAGCAGGTAGCCAAGATAAGGAGCTTATTCAGTTGCCAAATGGACATACTGGTATTGCTTCCGGAGCAGGATTACCCACCAACCTTTTTCACTGGTTAGCAAGCCGTTCTCATCCAGTACACATAGTAAGCGAGGAGGGTAATCTAAATTGGAAATAGGAATGTATGATGGAGTTTATGAGTATTTAGGGTTTGCTTATATTGTATTTCAAATGTTTTTTGAAAAAGGAAATGATGTGTTTTATATGGATTTTTTCGAATAAAAGTAAAAGGCCCCCACATGGAGGCCTTTCACTTCTATAAGATAAATACAACAAAGATAATCGTTGCAAGAACAATTCGATAAATCGCAAATGGAATTAATTGAACTTTGTTGATTAGCGCCAGGAAAAAACGAATGGAGATAAGGGCGAATACGAACGCACTAATAAAGCCTGCAATAAAGAATGGCAGTGCATCCATTGTGAAGTATTCCCAGCTATTTAAAAGAGAAATTAAGCTTGCACCAGCCATGATTGGAACAGCCATAATGAATGTAAAATCAGCTGCTGCACGGTGACTTAATCCTAAAATGACTCCACCAGACATTGTCGAACCCGAACGAGAAAATCCTGGCCATAATGCAATACATTGGAACAATCCAATAATAATGGCTTGCTTGTACGAAATCTGATCGACCGTTTCCACCTTTGGCTTTTTATCCTTTGGCATTAGATCAGCAATAATCATGAGTACAGCACCAGCAACAAGTCCGATTAATACCGTTTCAGTTGTAAAAAGATGCTCATCAATATAGTCATCAAATAAGACACCAAGAATACCAGCTGGAAGAAGACCAACGATTACTTGAGAAAGTCTAAGCTTTTTCCCACCATACTCTTGTTTAGCTTTTCTTGATGAAAGTCCCAATAACTGAATAAAACGGTCTTTGAATACAATAACAACTGCTAAAATAGAACCAAGTTGAATGACAACCTTAAACGTGTTAGCCACTTCACTGCCGAACAATTCTTTTGATTTAAAAAGCATATCATCCACAATAATCATATGACCGGTTGAGGAAACTGGAGCAAATTCCGTTAACCCCTCTACAAGGCCTAAAATAATCGCAACAAATATATCCCATACATTCATCAATTACATACCTCTGTTTCTATTAATTCGTTCCATGCATGAACGCTTACTTTTTATAAAAAAATCTTCTTCCGAAAAAGATAAGTACCGCCAAAATCGCAATAGCACCTACTGCATAAATAATATCGGAATACACTTCTGTGTAACTTAAAATCTGTGTCCAATTTTCTCCGAGCTTTGCGCCAATAACAATTAGAAGCGTGTTCCAAATCGCTGTTCCTAAGAGAGTAAAGAGTAGGAACAACGGCATTTTCATATTAGACATCCCGGCAGGTACAGAAATAAGACTTCTTAATAACGGAACCATTCGGCAAAAGAAAACAGTCCATATTCCGTAACGGTCAAACCAAGCATCCGCTTTGTATACATCTTCTCTTTTTAATTGAAGATATTTACCCCAACGGTCTACAATCTTCTCTAGCCGTTCTACATCCAGAATCGTACCAATATAGTATAAAATCGTTCCACCAACCACTGATCCGGCCGTTGACGCAACGATCATCATCGCTACGGACAATTCAGTTTTGGTTGTCATAAATCCACTAAACGGTAAAACAAGTTCAGATGGAATTGGTGGGAACACATTTTCTATTACAATAATTAAAAATACCCCAAGATACCCATAGTTCTCAATAATACTAAAAATCCATTCTTCCATAATTTCCTCCTTGCCAAACAGCCCTTTTCAAATCAATACGTTCTGTCTTCAACTTCATAATTGTAATCATTGGAGCAATGCCCTGTCTACCTTCTTTTTAAAATATGGATGAATTTCCCTCTTCTAATCCCAAGTAAAACGTTCTTCCTTCCATGGGTTCCCATAATTGTGATAGCCATTTTTCTCCCAAAAACCTGGTTTATCATCTTTGGAAAACTCGATTGCCCGAAGCCATTTGGCACTTTTCCAAAAGTACAAATGTGGGATCACCGCACGCAGCGGATATCCATGCTCAGGTGTGAGCGGCACTCCATTAAAGCTGTGAGCGAGCAAACTTGTCTCTTTTGCAAAGTCTTCAAAAGGAATATTAGCTGACCAGCCTTCTTCTGCATGAAAAATGACATGTTCTACTCCCTCTAACAATACAACCGCATCCAGCACTGCACGCGTACTTATTCCACTCCATGTATTATCAAGCTTCGACCACCCAGTCACACAATGAATATCGTTTTGATATTCTGTTTGTGGTAACTCCATAAGCTCAGAAAAAGTGAAAACTACTTCCTTTTTCACTTCACCAAATAGGCGAAGAGTCCATTCATTTAAGTTTTTATAATATGGAATATTCCCGTGATGTAATACAGGAAAAGTGGTTGTTACATTTTGATTAGGAGGAACACGGTCGTTTGTCTTCTTGCTTACTTTTCCAAAGTACATACAAGCACTCCCCTATTGTTAATATGTATAAGCGAATCAAAAAATGCAGCCTTCATTAAGAAAGCTGCACTTTCACCTATTATAATACCATAGCCGCGATCCAACCAAAAATGACAAGCGGGATATTGTAATGAATAAAGGTTGGCACACATGTGTCCCAAATATGATTATGCTGACCATCTGCATTCAATCCTGCTGTAGGACCGAGCGTACTATCAGAAGCCGGAGAACCTGCATCTCCTAGTGCTGCTGCTGTACCTACTAATGCGATCGTAGCCATCGGACTAAAGCCTAGTTCCATACAAAGTGGCACGAAAATGGTAGCAATGATAGGGATGGTAGAGAAAGAAGATCCAATTCCCATAGTAACTAGCAAACCTACTACTAGCATCAATAAAGCAGCCAGCCCCTGGTTTCCACCAATCACATTCGCAGACTGTTGAACAAGTTCATCCACGGCCCCAGTTGCTTTTAATACTTCGGCAAATCCAAAGGCCGATAACATTACAAATCCAATAAAGGCCATCATTTTCATTCCATCTGTTAGAAGCTCGTCCGCCTCTCGCCACTTCACGGAACCACTCAAGTAGATAATGATGATCCCTGCAAGAGCACCGATGATCATTGAATCGAGGAGAATTTGCACGATTAAAGCACCAATGATGGCTAGTACGGCAAAAACGATTGCTAACTTACTTTGTTCTTGCTTTTCTACTTTAATTAATTCGTGGGTCACATAGTTTCTTCCTTTACGGTAAGAAAAGAAAATGGCAATTACTAATCCTACTAAAAGACCCGCTGTCGGAATTAGCATTGCTGTCGGAATATCTGCTGGGTCTATTCTGAGTCCACTATCAGACATATTAGTAGCTAGTATATCGTGAAAGATTTTTCCAAATCCTGCTGGTAAAAGGATATAAGGGGCTGTTAACCCGAATGTTAAAACGGATGCTATTAATCTTCTATCTATTTTCAACTCATTCATCACATTTAATAGTGGTGGAATTAAAATAGGAATAAACGCAATATGGATGGGAATCAGGTTTTGCGAGAAGCAAGCCATTAATAAAATCGCAAAAACGATGAGCGCTTTTGAATAAACTTTAGCTTTAGAATCACCATTCTTTTGAACCATTTTTAAGACGGCATCGACCAAAACATTTGGTAGCCCTGTTTTTGATATGGCAATAGCGAAGCCACCTAATAAAGCGTAACTTAAGGCAACCTCCGCACTTCCTCCTAATCCTCCAGAGAAGACTTCAATTGTTTTTTCAATCGATAATCCACCGGTTAGTCCTCCCACGATCGCTCCGATAATGAGGGATAACACGACATTTACTCGAAATAAACTTAATATTAGCATAACAAGCACGGCAAGGATGACTGCATTCATGTTGTATAAGTGCTCCTTTCTATAAACAATCCTTTAGTTTGGTAAATTGGTAGAGTAATAAAACACAAGAATTAAAATAGCACAGATTTTCAAAGCCTGTCAAGGAAATAAAAAAACTCTAAGGACTTTTTATCCCTAGAGTTTTTTACCAATTATTTAATTACTTCAAATCGTTCAACAAAGAGGGCGAGTGTTCTTGTCATAACACCTGTTGCTCCGTCTGGCCCTAAGTCTGACGCTTTAGAAGTGGTAGCTGTCCCAGCAATATCTAAATGTACCCATGGGGTGTTTTCGGCAAACTCTCCGACAAAGGCTCCACCCATGATCGCGTGACCTTCTCGACCAGGTGAATTGTTAAGATCAGCAATCTTACTATTTCTTACTCTTTCTTTATCCTTTTCGAAAAGAGGTAGACGCCACATAGGTTCACCAGCTTCAGAAGAGGCTTCAAGCACTTGCTCAAATAATCCTTCATGATTCGTTAACGCACCAGTTGTATCTGTACCGAGCGCGATGATTACACCACCAGTAAGCGTTGCTACGTCAACCAAATACTGCGCTCCATGGAACTTGGCGTATGTGACAGCATCTGCCAAGACTAATCTTCCTTCTGCATCCGTATTTAATACCTCAATCGTTTTCCCACTCATAGACGTTATCACATCGTCTGGCTTAAAGGCTGTACCACTAATCATGTTATCAGTCGAAGGAATGACGGCAACCACATTTTGCTCAGGACGTAATTCACCGATGATTTCCATTGCTCCAAGCACGGCAGCAGCACCACCCATATCGGTTTTCATTCCAACAATGCCATCCTTTGGCTTGATCGAGTATCCGCCCGTATCAAAGGTAACTCCCTTACCTACTAGACCAATTACATCGGTCCATTCCTCTTTCCCTTGATACTTCAGAACAATCATCTTTGGCGGTTCGCTTGATCCTTGGTTAACGGCTAACATCGCACCCATACCAAGCTTTAGCATATCTTCCTTATCAAGAATTTCTATTTCAAATTCGTATTTTTCTCCTAGCTGCTTTGCGTAATTAGCCATATCGGTAGCTGTTAGCATATTTCCAGGTAAGTTTACTAGTGTACGAGCAGAATTTGTTCCTTTGCCGTATACATATCCTACGGTTAACGCAGCCTGATGGTCTTCCTTTTCTAACTGTTCACTGTACACATGGACATTTTCAATCCTTTTTTCCGGCTCATTCGATTTTTGCTTATAGCCTTTAAACTCATACGTAGCTAAAGCAAGTGCTTCTCCGACAGCATGAGCCACATCCAACGCGTCTAGTTCTTTCCCTATGAAAGAATCTAAATGAACAGCTATCTCAGTTAGCCTTGCTGATTGAATTTGTTTACACACCGCTCCGAATGATTCGCGTATTGAAGCAAAGGTAGCTTGATCTTCTTTTCCAAGTCCAACAATATATAAATTTCTTGCTCCAATTTTTCCAAATGTATGTATTTTCGTTAAACTCTTCTTTTTCGCGGACAAGTCACCGCTTTTCACTAATTCTGTTAAATAACCATCAAATTGATCATCTAGAACTTTTAAGTCACCGTCGAACTTTACTGGCTTATCAAATAACCCAACGACTAATGCGTCCAATTTCACGGAAAAATCAATTTTATCATATACGGAAAACATACCGTCACCTCCATCAGTTATAAAGCTATTATATAAAAAAATATTTCGAATATCTAATTATCTTCTTCTAAAAATAAATAGTACTGGGGTAGGCTTGGAAGAGTCGCTACTTTTTCAAAGGGAATTCGATCAATATGTTGTGGTATAATAGTAATACACTGGTAAATAAATGCATGAAGCTTTTCAATATCCAGACCCCAGTGCATGGGACGATACGAGTCTAAATATTCATAAGCCACCTTCATCATTGATCTTGCACCAACAACATTACCGTATTCGTAATGATAAATGGCTACACTCATTTGTAATAAACCTTTTAAAAAGTAATTTCCTTTATCAGTCATCCACATTTCTTCCAGTAAATCGTGACAAGTATAATAATCACCTTCATTAAAAGAAATAAAAAACTCATAATATTCAGCTGGATAGTGTGACAATGACTTCCCCCCCTAAATGATGCTCCATTTACCACTATCTTAGCAAAGGAAAATGGGAAAATCATGTTATAACCTATAATTTTTGTGGTATTGATCCATGATGGAGAAAAGAGGTATATATCTTATGGAATTATTATTTAACTTCCCATTTATCGCTTCCTTGATAGCAATCTTTTTTGCTCAATTTGTAAAGGTTCCTATTCAGTATCTCGCTACACGGAAGATTGATTGGTCCCTGCTTACAAGTACAGGAGGAATGCCTAGCTCCCATTCTGCTGCTGTAACCGCACTGTCTACCGGCGTGGCTTTCGAAGCTGGAATTGACTCCGCTATATTCGCTGTATCAGCTGTGTTTGCTATTATAACCATGTTTGATGCTACAGGTGTGCGAAGGCAAGCTGGAGAACAGGCTATTGTATTAAATCAGCTTGTACATGACTTTCATAAATTTCTAGATGAAGCAAAAGGGTGGCCGAATAAGCCAGAACAAGAGAAACGAAAAGAGTTAAAAGAACTCCTAGGGCACAAACCAATTGAAGTATTCTTCGGAGGAATCACAGGTGTACTCGTTGCGTTCTTCCTACGGTTCATCACTACATAAACAATGATAATATTTCCACTTAACTATTCAGGCTATTTTGGAAAACTAAAAAGGCAAGTTCCTCTCATGAGAAACTCGCCTTTTTCTTATTTACTTTCTGAGCTCGTATATTGCTGACGGAATACTTGTAATGCCTTGTCCTCATTTAAGGTACGAAGCTCTTCTTCAGTTAGCTTTCCATCGCCTTTTTCAATCACATACACTTCTAGTGTTTTCTTACCCCAGTTGTTGTACACATCTTCAACTGTTTCAAAATAAAGGTCTACTTTATTGCCTTTGATCGCTCCACCTTTATCGGCAACAACTCCGTATCCGTAACCAGGAATAAAGAGAATGGTTCCGATTGGAAAAACATTTAAATCCGCAGCTACTGTTGAAAATAAGTCTCTCGTTACCTTCACACCTGAATATGTAATTCCAAACTCTGGATGCCCAGGGTTCTTCCCAGTTGATTCAACTCCTGCAGTGTAGCCAGTGGCAGTTACCGTTGCTTTCGGGTATTGTCCCCAATCAAATGCTTCTTCAAGCTTTGGCGGGGCACCGATTACTTCTTCACTAGATGAGATTAATGTTTCTTCACTAGCTATATTATTTAAGAATTTAAATGCCAATCCAATCTGTTTTACGGTGTGATCAATGACAGAATCTTCAGCGTCCACTTCGTCACCGTAATTTGTATTTGCCAATAGAGATTCAGCTTTTACACCTGAGATACTTTGAAATGTTGCACCTAAAGCTCCAATAAACAACACCATCAACATAACACGCCTTATTAACAATTTCACTATTTTCATCTTTTTTCACTCCTCCCAAAAATAGTCATTTCCCATTTTTGAAAGAAGTATTCATATTTTAGTGAATTAATAGACTTTGGTATATTTTAACAAGTTGACAAATGAAACAAAAAAACCTCCACTGATGTGAAGGCTAAAACATGCGATATCCTCTGTTTCTTAACATTTTTATCGTTATTCCTGCAAGTATCGCTCCTGCCATTCCGCTGCTTAAAATCAGAATGTCTGCAAGTGCTAGATTCATAAATCGGTTCCCCAAGTCTTGAAATGCAGCAGCACTATTTGTAAAATACTCACTGAAGCTAACTACATCAACAATGAGAATCGAAACGATTGGATAAATGATTGCCATAATCCACGACATTCTTAGTAGCATATTTAAGATGAATCCGATTCCAAAAAATAAAACAAAAAACAAAAGCATCGATATTGGTAGAACAAATATCGTCATTGGCATTTGGTTGTTTCCCCCTTCACACATCAACTTTTAGTGTACTAAAAGCAAGCGTTTTTCGTCAATAAAATGGCGGGGGGAAAAAAGGACAAAAAAATACTCCGCATCATATACGGAGGAAGTTTGGTTATTTTGATTCTTTCTGTTTTCCAGTTCCCCCACAGCTTGGGCATGTTTCTGAACCACCAAGTAAAAGCTGGAAGTACCCCTTGCCTGAGCAATAAAGACATTCCTTTGTTTCTACCTTCACTGCATTCATTTTCCTCAACCTTTCCAAACGACTGAATTTTCAGATAATATATCATAAAAAAACAAAAATGGAAAGTAAGAAAATCTTCCAAAAACGAAGGGTGGAAACGCATACAAGTGTTTTTTTCTCTGTTTTCCATACTTTTTCTAAATTTTTAAACAATTACAAAAACAACTTATATGATGTGTATCCGAATTGCTGTCCTGGATCAATACTATCGACTTTCATTCTCTCTTGAGATCTCATCGCTTCAACCATAAACGCGAGCATGATTGAAGCTGTATTCTCATCCAGCAATTGGTCTGGATGAATAAAAGCAGCCTCATACAGCTCATTTTCTTGAATTACAATGCTTTCCTCAAGGACTGTTTGCTGCAGAAGAAACATAATCATATTGTCACTAATCTCATGCTTGATGACCCCTGTTCGTACTCCAAGCAATTGGTCCACACGGCAGGTTAAGCCTGTTTCTTCTTTTACCTCTCGAATAACAGCCTCGTCTACTGTTTCCCCTTCATCTACAAACCCCGCAGGTAAGGACCACTTCCCCTTTAGTCCCCCGTACTTCTTTTTTACCACAAGCCATTCACCATGTGCATTTATGACCAAACCAGCCACTGCCAGCCAAACCTTTCCTCTTTCCGTATTCTTCAATTCCCACACCCCACTTATACGATAATTATATCACCGATAATATCAAAAAAAGAACAAGCTGTTTGTGCAGCTTGTTCTTCTCATCTATTATAGAACGTTGAATTTTCCTTTTTTCAGAACTAATGAAGGTCCGCCAATCATAAATAATGCACGGTTATCAACCATCTTCTTCATGAATGAAGCCGTTCCACCAGTCATCTTCTTACCAAATGCTACTCCGATTGCATCGTCGTGTCCAAGTGAGCAAACTGTACCTTTGTTATCGAATGTAAAGTGACCTAACTCACCTTTGTCACGGATAAGAGATACTAGGTTGCTTGCACAAAGTTCACCTTGTTGCATCGCAATTTGAGCAGTTGGTGGGTATGGACGATTCACCTTCTCGTCGATAATTAGTGAGCAATCACCGATAATGAATACGTTGTCGTGTCCTGGAACACGTAGGTCAGGTTGAACCTTTACGCGACCTCTCATCGCTTCAAAACCAGAGTTTTCAATGATTGAGCTACCGCGAACTCCTGCAGCCCAAACCACTGTTGCAGCCTTAATTTCTTCTACTTCGTCTTCGCCTTTACCAACAACAATTCCATTTTCAGTTGCTTCTTTAATAGCTGTACCGATCATGAATGTTACACCTTTACGCTCTAATTGAGCAGTTGCGTAGCTAACTAGCTCTGGATCAAATCCAGGAAGTACCATTGGAGCAGCCTCTACACAAATTAGTTTTACTTTACCGAAATCAATATCGTACTCGCGGCAAAGCTCAGGAACACGGTTAGTTAATTCACCTAAGAATTCAATTCCTGTAAATCCTGCACCACCAACAACGATTGTTAATCTTTCATCTTTCTTTTCTTCTTCCATGTTGTACGTAGCAAATTGATATTCAATATGTTCACGAAGTTGACGTGCAGCATTGATATTAGCAATCGCAAATGCATGCTCTTTCAAACCTTTAATTCCGAACGTTTCTGGCTCTGCACCTAGTGATATCACAAGGTAATCGTACTCAACCTCACCTTTTTCAAGAACCACTTTCTTCTCTTCATGGTTAATAGAAAGAACCGTACCTTTGATGAATTCTACTTTATTTGTGTCAATAACATCCGTTACATTGTAACGTACACGGTCATGGTGTAATGTACCAGCTGACGCTTCATGTAACCATGTTGTTTCATAGTGGTAATCATTTTTGTTAATAAGGACGATATCCGCTTCATTTACTCCAACTTGCTTTTGTAATCTTGTTACTGTCATTAATCCACCGTATCCGGCACCTAATACTACGATTTTTGGCTTTCTCAAGACGTTCAAACCCACCTTTTTTATATATAGTTTTTTTGTGTTTTTTTTATCTTCCGCTTCTATAAAGGAATTTATTTTATAATAACTACGAAAAAGTTTGTGATGTTTTTCACGAAAGAAGACAAGAAAATGTTGAAAAAAAGACACAAAAAGTTAACAATATGTCTACATATCATCATATTCCTTTTCATTCACTTTTTCAAGCAGAAAATCTACCAAAAAACGATCATATAAATGGTAAACTTTTCTGACAATCTTCATGTTCTTAGTGACTTATTCCTAAGGGAGTTTCATTATTTAGTCATAACTCCGAGCCATTTTTAATACTTTTGGTAGTATGAAATGATAAATCCTACACATAGTTAGGGGGATATAGAATGAAAGAGGACCAGACAGTTTACGACATTACCATTATTGGCGGAGGACCTACTGGACTATTTACTGCCTTCTATGGGGGAATGAGACAAGCAACGGTTAAATTGATTGAAAGCTTGCCACAGTTAGGTGGGCAGTTGTCCGCTTTATACCCTGAAAAATATATATATGATGTTGCTGGATTTCCTAAAGTCCGGGCCCAGCAGTTAGTCAATAACCTGAAGGAGCAAATGGCTACATTTAATCAAACAATTTGCTTAGAGCAATCCGTTGAAAAAATTGAGAAACAAACGGATGGAATCTTTAAGTTAACAACGAATAAAGAAGTCCATTTTTCAAAAACAATCATCATCACCGCTGGAAACGGAGCCTTTCAACCTCGACGTTTAGAGCTAGAAAACTCCTCCCAATACGAAGGAAAAAATCTATACTACTTTATTGACGATCTTCACCAATTCGCTGGTCAAAAGGTGGTCGTATTTGGAGGGGGAGATTCAGCGGTTGATTGGGCTTTAATGCTCGAACCAATTGCAGAAAAAGTAACGATTGTTCACCGTCGTGAAAAGTTCCGGGCTCACGAGCACAGTGTACAAAACCTTCAACATTCCAAGGTGGAGATAAAAACTCCCTACGTCCCTGCTGATTTACTTTCGAACAGCAAAGGAGACATTGCTCAAGTTGTGCTAAAGAATGTGAATGATAAAACAGAAGAAACCGTCGAAGTAGATTCTGTGATTTGTAACTACGGATTCGTTTCATCCCTTGGTCCCATCAAGGAATGGGGACTTGAGATTTCAAAAAACACCATCGTTGTGAATTCAAAAATGGAAACCAATATTCCCGGCATTTATGCAGCGGGCGATATCTGTACGTACGAAGGAAAAGTAAAGCTTATTGCCTGCGGCTTCGGTGAAGCACCAACGGCCGTTAACAACGCAAAAACATTTATTGATCCAAAGGCGAAGACTCAGCCATTGCATAGTTCTTCGATGTTTAAATAGAAAAGCGGAAGCAGCTTGATCAGGGGCGACAGGCATAAGATGAATCGTGCAGGAAGGCCTGCCTTCTGGAGCGATTTAGCTTATGACCCGAGCCCCTAGCTGCTGGAGCTGGACAGAGAAAAGAGAAAAAAAGTGCAAGGATGACCCTTGCACTTTTTAGCATTCTTCCGGTGTACCTTGGTTGGTTGCTGTACGGAAAGAGGAACCACACCCACATGAAGCTATGGCATTAGGATTTTCGATGGTGAAGCCGCCACCCATCAGGGAGTGCTTATAGTCAATAACGGTTCCTACTAACGCAGGAGCACTTTCTTTATCAACTAAGAATGTAATTCCATGTTGAACAAGCTCCTTGTCCCCTTCTTCTACTTCATGAGCAAATCCAAGACCATACGATAGGCCACTGCAGCCGCCACCTTTAATCGCTACGCGTAAGTACGCATTTTCCTCTTCATTCTCTTTCATCATATCTTTTATTTGAAGTGCAGCCGCTTCTGTCACAGTAATAATGTCTTTCATGATTATTCATTCCTCCCTCGAACATCTTTACTTTTAGTATATACAGCAATGCCTTTATACTCAACTGAACGGACTTATAAAAATGGAATTGGTTTTGATAAATGGGCATTGGGTTAATTGAGCAGGGACTGGGGAGAAATGTTGCTTTGTTGATACTTTAACATTCTGGAACCCCTTGGCACCAAACCCTCTTCTTTTCAAATATAATATTTTTATAGTTCTTTTATCACAAATAATAAGGTACAATAGTATTATATAAACGATCGTAAAAATAAAAGGGGTGTGTGAGAATATGACTGAACTACAGCCGCTTTATGATAAAAAATGTGAATGCATGATGTGTAAAACTAAGTTTACGACTAAGAAGCTTCGCTCACGTTTTGTAGTAGTAAAGTCCTATGATACTGACTTTGCCCCTACATATGAAAATATTGAAAATGATCCTAACCTTTATTTTGTCGCGGTATGTCCGAAATGCGGCTTTTCTTTTACAGATGACTTTGCGCCTTATTTTCCACCAGGCAGCAAGGAAATCATTGATTCTAAAATAGCCCAACAGTGGCTACCCCGCAGTTTTGGTGAGGTAAGGACGTATCCAGAGGCCGCAAAAACAATCAAACTTGCCGCCTATTGTGGAACATTGAAAAAAGAAAAGCATGTATCTATTGCTGGTTTATATATGAGATTGGCTTGGATCTACAGAGCATTGCTAGATCACGAGCAGGAGCAACGATTTATGAAGCTTGCTGTGGACGAGTATATGGAAGCATATATCACTGATGATTATCGCGGAACACAAATGACCGAACTTCGGCTTCTCTATATGATTGCTGAGCTATCTAGACGGACGGGTCAGATCGACCAATCGGTAAAATATTTTTCAAAGGTCATTGAAAAACAAGGAAGCTTTAATGAGGCAAAGATCGTTGAAATGGCAAGAGATCGTTGGCAGGAAATACGTGAAAAGCAAAAAACAAAAATATAAAAAGGGTCTACCTTTGAGGTGACCCTTTTTTTGTATGTTAAAACATCGGATTTTCTTCTAAATAACGATAAATATTTTCTACCAGTTCATCAGGTGTATCCCCAGAAACGACTTCTCCATTTACTAGTGCATACAGTGTTGATGCGCATTTGCCACAATAGCCAAGGCACCCATATTCAATGATATCCAGGTCATAATCCTTTTCTAGCTGTTCGAGTGCTTTTTGAGCACCACTTGCTAAATTACTTATACAAAACTCTATAATTGGTTTTATCATTTCTCCCACCTCTACTTAGTAAATGTACCTTGTCCAACCAAAAAGTTCAAGTAGGTAGTTTCCTTCCAAAAATTTTAATTGTCAAGAAATTGTACTGAATGTGTTGTGGTTTTGTCACAATTTCGTTATACTTTTTATGGTGTTTTGAAACATATATAATGTTTATCTATCGATTTATCATTGTAATATGTCATCATATTGCAAACGTTTTTATAAGAGAGAATAGCAACTCAACTGTAGAGATAAAGGGGAAATTATTATGAAGAATCTCGTTATTCTCGGCGGAGGCTACGGGGGAATGAGAATACTCGCACGCTTATTACCCTCTCAACTTCCAGACGATGTAACCATCACGCTAGTTGATAAAATTCCTTACCACTGTTTAAAAACAGAATATTACGCTCTTGCAGCTGGTACGATTTCCGATCAGCATGTACGGGTAGCTTTCCCTGAGCACCCTAGGCTTACAATCAAATACGGAGAAGTTAAAGATATTAATCTTGAAGAGAAAACCGTTCTCGTGAATAATGATGTAATCACTTACGACGATTTAGTAATTGGGCTAGGTTGTGAGGATAAATACCACAATGTCCCAGGTGCAGATCGTCATACGTATAGCATTCAATCGATTGAGAAGTCTAGAACAACGTATCAAGCATTGAACAACCTATCCCCTGGCTCTGTTGTCAGCATTGTTGGGGCTGGTTTGAGCGGTGTAGAACTAGCAAGTGAATTAAATGAAAGCAGACCTGATTTAAAGGTAAAGCTATTCGACCGCGGAAATCATATCTTATCTGCCTTCCCTGTTCGTTTAGGAACGTATGTGGAAAATTGGTTTGATAATCACGGAGTAGAAATTGTTAACAATTCACATATCACAAAGGTAGAAGAAAATACTCTATACAATCACGATGAGCCACTACACTCGGATGCGATTGTATGGACTGCAGGCATTCAGCCAGTAGAGATTATTCGAAACCTTGATGTCGAAAAGGATCATCAAGGGCGAGTGGTGCTAACTGTTCATCACAATTTGCCTCATGATGAACATGTATATGTCGTGGGTGACTGTGCAAGTCTACCGCACGCACCTAGCGCTCAATTAGCTGAAGGACAAGCGGAACAGATTGTACAAATTCTCTTAAAAAGATGGGCAAATGAACCGCTTCCTGAGACAATGCCGGTTATTAAGTTAAAGGGAGTTCTCGGCTCTTTAGGCAAAAAGCATGGCTTTGGGTTAGTAGCAGAACGCCCTATCACAGGACGGGTGGCAAGACTATTAAAATCAGGAATTCTATGGATGTATAAATATCATAATGGCTAATATAAATAAGCTCTCCTACCATGGTAGGAGAGCTTATTTTATTGAGCAGGGACTTTACTAGAAAAGCTACGGATCACTTCCATAAACTTTTCTCCATACTTGTTCAGCTTATTTTGACCAACACCGTTCACGTTTAAAAATTCTTCCGGTGTTTGAGGCATTTTTGCACACATATCCTTCAAGGTAGCATCCGAGAAAACGACAAACGGTGGAACTTTTTCTTTCTCGGCCAAGCTTCTTCTTATGGCACGAAGCTCTTCGAATAAAGGGTTGTCCACCTCCGTAATGGTACTCGTCTTTACGGCTTCCTTTCTGAGTACTTTCTCATTCCCAACTAATACTTCTCTTCCAGCAGGTGTGACATATATCGTTGGATAAGATCCATGCTCCACACCAATCAGTTCACGGGTGATAAGAAACTCAATTTCTTCGCTAACCTCTTTCGCACTTTTTGTCTTTAAAATCCCGTAGGTGCTTAGCTGATCAAAACGAAAGTCGTAGACCTTTTTATTTTTTGAACCAGTTAGTACTTGAGCAACTAGATTTTTCCCGTATTTCTGACCCATACGAATGATACACGATAAAATCATTTGTGCTTCCTTTGTAACATCCACGCTCGTTCTCGTATCTTTACAGTTCCCACAGCGCCCACAATCGGTTGCCTCTTCTTCGCCAAAGTACTCTAAAATATGTGAGTGCAGGCATGCTTCTGTATGGCAATAGTCGATCATTGATTGAAGCTTTTCGAGCTCCTGACTCATGCGGCTGCGATCAGCAGACTGATCAATTAAAAAGCGCTGAATTTGAACATCTTGAGGGGAATATAAAACGACACATTCACTTTTAAGGCCATCTCTACCTGCACGTCCTGCTTCCTGATAATAGCTTTCCATATTCTTCGGAAGCTGATAGTGAAGCACATATCGAATATTCGATTTATCGATTCCCATCCCAAATGCGGAGGTAGCAATCATAACACTACTTTCGTCTTTTAAAAATAATTCCTGTTCTGAATTCCGTTCCTCGTCACTCATGCCCGCATGGTATCGAGTGACTGAAATTTTTTCTTTCTTTAATCGCTCATACAGCTGATCGACCATTTTTCTTGTGGCAGCATAGATGATGCCACTTTCTTTATTGTTTTTCTTGACATAACTCTTTATAAAGGCATTCCGATCTTGGCCTTTGACAACCGAAAAGGTTAGATTCTCACGCTCAAATCCTGTAATCACACTGTTCGCATCGTTTATGTGTAAGGTTTTGCATATGTCTTCTCTTACTTGTGGAGTCGCAGTCGCAGTTAATGCTAAAACGACTGGTTTTTCTTGTAAGCTGCGAATAAACTTTTGAATTTGTAAATAACTCGGACGAAAATCGTGTCCCCATTGTGAGATACAGTGTGCCTCGTCAATCGCGATAAACGGAATACGTATCATTTGCAGACTTTGCAGAAAATCACTTGATTCGAGTCGTTCTGGTGCAAGATACAAAAGTTTATATTTTCCTTCCTTCGCACCGGTCAACCTTTCTTGAATCTCTTTGCTCGTTAACGAGCTATTAATATAGGTCGCAGAAACACCTGCCTGAAGAAGCGTGTCTACTTGATCCTTCATTAAAGAAATCAATGGGGAAATTACAATCGTTGTTCCTTCAAACAGTAGGGCTGGTATTTGATAACAAAGTGATTTCCCTCCACCAGTTGGCATAATACAAATTCCATCATTCCCGTTAAGCACCGTTTGAATAATTTGTTCTTGACCCTTTCGAAAGCTAGAATATCCAAAATAAGATTGGAGTAAATGCACTGCTTGATCGATCAAAACTCAGGTCTCCTCTCTATTCGCTTGCCTTATACCCATGCCTCTCCATTGCCGAATAGATCGTTTTAAGCTTCGGGTTACCTTCCCCTACCACTTCATCTTCTAGGACAACAACCGGATAAAACATATCTTCCTCAATGACACGTTCAGCAAAGGCTTGCTTTTTCTCATCGTTTGGTGGTTGATAAATATCTACATAGGTTATTTGAAATGGTTGGTTTAAGTACTTTCTTCCAATTGCCGCTTCCAACCATTCGTAGGTTTCTTTTGATGATGGTAAATTCACACAGCTTGGGCAAAGTACTTCTGCCCCGTATACTACAAGCTCAATCATGTTCCTTCCCCCTTTTACTCACTATGTCTATTTTACATGATAAAAGGAGCAGAACACACTAGTTTGACGATTTTTGGATTTGAGTATTACCAATAGATTTTTTTAATTAAAATGATTATAATAAGGAGTATGAAGGGAGCGATTTAGATGGCAGAGCAAGAAATGTTTGAACAAGTTCAAGAGGTACTAAATAAATTACGTCCATTCCTTCTTCGTGATGGTGGGGACTGTGAATTAGTAGACGTTGAGGATGGCATCGTTAAGCTTCGTTTGTTAGGCGCATGCGGTAGCTGCCCAAGCTCAACAATTACTTTAAAAGCTGGAATTGAGCGTGCTCTTTTAGAGGAAGTTCCAGGCGTAGTGGAAGTAGAACAAGTTTTCTAATTTAATTATTGAAGAAAAAAGCGATTTCCTGCGAAATCGCTTTTTCTTATTTTTCTAGTCTCTTGACCTTTTTTTGCACACGGCTTCCGTCTTTGTCTATTTGCAAAGAGTAGAACGATACATGAGGCAAATACGGCTCCATACGACCGATTACCTCTTGTCCGAGCCCTTTTTCTACAAAGCAGATGACACTTGGACCAGCACCACTTAGTGCAACTCCAAAGGCACCATATTGAAGCGCTAAGTCTTCAACTTGCTCCAGTTCTGGCACAATTGATTTTCTGTAAGGCTGATGAAACAAGTCCTTGCTCATCATTTTACCTGCTAATGGTAAATTCCCTTGTAAAAGAGCTGCCACTAGCACGTTCGACACAGAACTAGCACGAACAGCTGTAGCGTATGAAAGTTCTGAAGGCAAGACGCCTCGAGAGGCTTTTGTCAGCAACTCTTCTTTTGGTACGACCATGACAATATCAAAAGCAAGATCTGTATAGGTTAAAAAATCAACCTCTTCCCCGATCTGCGTTCCTACAATCAAACCACCGTAAAGAGCTGCACCTGCATTATCTGGATGCCCCTCCATGACAGAAGCAATCTTCATTTTTTCCTCTTTTGTAAGCCCTAGTTCGCCTACGTGATCAGCGAGTTCAATCGCTGCAACAATCGCTGCAGCACTTGAACCAAGACCTCTTGCTAATGGAATATCACTTTTCATTTTTATCAAACATGGAGATAAACTCTTTCCATATTTCTCAGCAATTTCGATGGCTGTTGACACAATAAAGTTTGTTTCATCCTTCGGAAATACCTCAAGCTCTTCTGAAAGCATTTCAATTTGCCATTTCGCTGCTTTTTCTACTTCAAGTGATAAATAAAGATTTAGTGCTAACCCGACAGAATCGAAGCCAGGTCCTAAATTGGCCGTACTTGCTGGTACATCGATGATAAGTACAGCTTCTTCACTCATTGATGAACAACCCCTCGAATGTGGTTCGCAACAGCTTGTTCATCATTTGGTAACAATACCGGCTTAATTGGGCTGCACTCGATCGCTGTATTAGGATCCTTCAATCCATTTCCAGTCAAGATTGCAACAATTTTGCTACCCTTAGCGATGGTTCCATTTTGCAATTGCTTATATACACCAGCAATAGACGCACATGATGCAGGCTCAGCAAATACACCTTCTGTTGATGCAAGTTTTTGATATGCAGCGAGAATTTCTTCATCGCTCACTTCATCTATTTTCCCTGCTGATTCTTCGACTGCAGCAGAAGCTAAATGCCAGCTTGCTGGATTTCCGATACGAATCGCAGTTGCAATTGTTTCAGGGTTTTCAAACACACGGTTATGAACGATTGCTGCTGCCCCTTCTGCTTCGAAACCATGCATCTTTGGTAATGCAGTTCCCTTTGCCTCATGATATTCCTTAAAGCCTTTCCAGTACGCACTGATATTCCCCGCATTCCCAACAGGGATAGCTAAAATATCTGGCGCTCCACCTAGCTGGTCGCACACTTCAAATGCAGCAGTTTTTTGTCCTTCAAGTCGGTATGGATTCACCGAGTTAACTAATGCAACAGGCTCAGATTCACTGATTTTACGTACCATTGCTAAAGCTTGGTCAAAGTTTCCTTCAATAGAGATAATCTCTGCTCCGTACATGATTGCTTGCGCTAGCTTACCCATTGCAATCTTACCTTCAGGAATTACAACAATACAACGCATCCCAGCTCTTGCTGCGTATGCTGCAGCTGCTGCAGACGTATTTCCTGTTGATGCACAGATAACTGTATCGCTTCCTTCTTCCTTCGCCTTGGCAACTGCCATAACCATACCACGGTCTTTAAAAGAACCCGTTGGATTTGTTCCCTCTGTCTTAACGTAAAGTTCTACTCCCCACTCTTTTGAAAGATTCTCAAGATAAATTAATGGAGTATTGCCTTCGTTTAATGTTAATTTAGGAGTGTTCTCACTTACAGGAAGAAACTCTTTATATTCTTGAATTAACCCTTGCCACCTCATGTTCTACTTGCTCCCTTCCACTCGATACGAGCTCTTGATTTGCTTTGTTGTTTCTAGGTCTCTTAATTTTACTAAAATATCCTCGTAATCCTGTAAAGAAGCATGGTGTGTGACTAACACAATTTCTGCTAAGCCTTTTTCCTTCACTGGAAGCTGAAGAATTTTTTCAAAACTTACATGATGTTCTGAGAAAATAGAAGTGATGTTTGCAAATACTCCTACTTCATCTTTCACTAATAAACGCAAGAAATACTTCGATCTGATTTCATGAGCTTCTTTCAGCTTTTTCGGGTATTGTGGAGTAACCGCACTTGTACCATTTACACCAAGACGCATGTTTTTCATCACTCCAACTAGATCTGAAACAATAGCTGTCGCTGTTGGAAGGCTCCCAGCTCCTGGTCCGTAAAACATCGTTTCTCCTACCGCTTCCCCGTAAACGTACACTGCATTGTATTCGTTATGAACAGATGCTAACGGATGCGAATCTACTAAGAATGTTGGCTGAACACTTACCTCAACTTTATCATCGTCAAGATCCGCGATACCGATCAGCTTCATTGTATATCCAAGCTGCTTTCCGTATTCTAAGTCTTCTTCAGTAATATCGGTAATTCCTTTTACTTTTACATCATCTAAATCAATTTTCATTGAAAAGCCAAGAGTTGAAAGGATGGCCATCTTTCTTGCGGCATCAAGCCCTTCTACATCAGCTGTTGGATCACTTTCAGCAAAACCAAGATCTTGCGCTTCTTTTAATACCTCTTCATACGCACTTCCGTCCTGAGCCATTTTCGTTAAAATGAAGTTGGTTGTTCCATTTACAATTCCCATCATCTTCGTAATACGATCAGAGGCTAAACCATCTACTAGACCTCTTAAAATAGGAATTCCACCTGCTACACTTGCCTCATAAAACAAGTCACAGCCATTATCAGAAGCTGCAGTGAGTAGCTGCGAACCATAGAGAGCCATTAAATCCTTGTTTGCTGTCACCACATGTTTCTTATTATTTAGAGCTGTTAGAAGATGTTGCCTCGTTTCCTCAACACCACCCATTACTTCAATAACCACATCGATTTCCGAATCTTGTAGTATATCATTAGGATTTGTTGTTAACATTTCTCTATTTAAACTTACATCTCTTTGTTTGTCGATATCTTTTACTAACACTTTTTTTATTTGAACAGGACAGCCAACTTGGTGCATGAGTTTGTCTTGATGATTTTCAATAATTTTCACTACACCCGTACCGACCGTGCCTAAACCTAGTAATCCAATTGAGATAGCTTTCATCCTTTTCCCCTCCTACGTGTATTTCTGGAATGAACAGTTGTTTGTGTATAGTAGACATTATAGATGGAGGGACTCAATATTACAAGGGTTAATTATAGGAAGAATTTATTTGCAAGCGCTTTATCCCTTGTATTATTTGATTATTTCGAGAAATATATTTTTTCTATATTATAGCCAATCCAACTTCGGTATCTTCATTCTGCGAACCGGCACCTCTGCCAGTTGATAAAAAGACGATAAAAATTCTTCATGTTCCTTTGTTTGATCGAGACTTTTAACGAATCGATCCTGTAAACTATTTTTTTCCTGCTCGGAGCTGGTGATATAGTAGTTCTCGACATTATCAAAGAAATGAAGGGGAAATAGCAATCTTGCGTACAACAGTCGCCATGAAAAAGAGGATAGTGGCATCACTGTTTGATAATCCTGAAAGAACTGACTTACCTCTGGCTCGTATAGCTTAATATTGGTAAAATATCGGTCTCTTGTCCATTCTGCTAAATCCCGACTGCAGTGGTCAAACACCCACTCAAATGGATTTTTCATATAGATTTGATTTCCCCATGTATGTTTTGTAAAACGAACATGACAGATCGTTCCACTGTCAACCGCTTGTGGATCATCATCAAGCTCCGTATCAACTAAGTATTGAATAGCATTTTCGGCAAGCCCCATATAATAAGGAAATGCTTCTAAGAATAACCGTTCAAATTCATGGTCTGGCTGCTTATAAAGCATATCATTCCATACCCGTTCCATTTGATCTAGCCGTTGCTCCCAGTACTGCTTCCATTTTCCGATTCGGTTGATTTTGTTTGTTTGGAAATTAACTGTTCTTCCCCTGTAATGGAATTTAGACAGTTTACGACCTATATGTTGCTGACTTCTATTTGTAGACATATGACAAACAAGAACTACATACTTCCCCTGCTGACTCTCAATTAACGATTCTCCTGATTCTTTTTGTAAAAACTGACAAGTGTTTCGATCCCCTTGATTCAAGACATGTGTAGAAAGCTGCATGAGCTCAGATAGATTTTCCTCAGGCAGGGAGCTTACAGGTACGAGCATATACATTTGATTTTTTATTCTTCCTGACTCATATCGTCCTACCGAGAGTGGCTCTTCTATTTGAAGTTGAAAATGTTCAATTAATATTTCTCGAAGCATACATACACCCACTTTTGTTTGTTTTACTACCTATGTATATGTTCATGGCAAAGAAAACTTGTGTTTTGTTGTATAAGGGATACCGAAGTGACAAATGCTTCAAAGGTAGACCGTGCACCCAAAATTGGTTCCGTGCATAATTTTAATGATATAGTTATATATATAGTGAAAATGAGAGAGAAAAGGTGAAGCGAATGGCTGAAGAGAAGAAGATGAGTCTATCAGAAGAAACAGCACGTAAATGGCTACACGAGCGAGGCGTGGAAGTTCAAGACATTGCTGACCTTGTCTATTTTCTACAGGAAAAGTACCATCCTGATTTACAGATGAAAGACTGCATTGAAAATGTGGAGCGAGTGCTTTCTAAAAGAGAAGTTCAAAATGCCATTTTAACCGGAATTCAGTTAGACATTATGGCTGAAAAAAAATTGATGGAAGAGCCGTTGCAATCCATTATTGAGGTGGATGAAGGACTTTATGGAGTTGACGAGGTTCTCGCTTTCTCCATCGTCAATGTGTACGGTTCCATCGGTTTTACGAACTACGGGTATATTGATAAATTAAAACCTGGGATACTAAAAGACCTCAATGACAAGTCTTCAGGAAAATGCCACACCTTCTTAGATGACATTGTTGGCGCAGTTGCCGCTGCTGCTTCTAGCCGGTTAGCGCATCGTGCTCAGAATACAGAGTGACACTCGAAAAGCGGAATTAGCTTGGACACGGGCTAGACAATAGAAAGGGATGAACACGAGTGTTCATCCCTTTCCTTCACTTATACTTCCCACTGATCCAACGAGTCAAGAACATAGGTTGGCTGCTTTTCGTACCCTTGTAACAGCTCCTTCGTCGTGACGCCTGTGTGAACTAATAATGTGTCTAGACCTGCGTTCATTCCAGCCAAAATATCCGTGTCATAATAGTCTCCTACCATGATGGTGTCTTCTTTTCTTGTTCCTAGTACCTCAAGCGCTTGCTCCATAATGATGGCCTCTGGCTTTCCAATAAAAATTGGTTTTGTTGCGGTTGAGACAGCGATCACTGAAGTGAGTGATCCATTTCCAGGCAACAATCCACGCTCTGTTGGAATCGCAATATCTGCGTTCGTTGAAATAAATGTTGCCCCCGATCGAACCGCTAAACAAGCAGTGGCAAGCTTTTCATATGTAATGTCACGGTCAATTCCACATACCACAAAGTCAACATCTGTCTCAGATTGCTGAAATCCTTTCTCAGCTAATGCTGTTTTAAGTCCCTCTTCACCAATACAATACACGATTGCGTCTTGTTTTTGCTTAGCGATATAGTTTGCTGTTGCCATGCTAGTTGTAAATACTTGGTCATCGGTCGTTGGAATGCCGAAATCACGTAGTTTTGTTGCTACCTGGCTAGGTGTTCTTGAGGAATTGTTGGTTACAAATAAATACGGTATCTTTTGCTCCTTTAACTGCTTCACGAAATCTGCTGCTTCCTGAATTAATTCAGTTCCTCTATACATCGTCCCGTCTAGGTCGATTAGGTATCCTTTATACTTTTTCATTTTTTTAGCTCCTGATTATTTTTTTATGTGGTTTTCGATAAAGGGTGGATTTCTTGCAATTTTCTTAAGCTATTGCAGGTTTTGCTATGAGAATTAGCTTAAATTTACGAATTCTATCAGAACCTAGCTACAAGTTGGAAGATTTTTTTGCGATCCTCAGATTTTACTTGCTATTCTTAAGTTTTATTTGCGATTCTTGGAATTTACTTGCGATCCCCAAATTTTATTTGCGATTCTCAGAATTTATTTGCGATCCTCAAATTTTATTTGCGATTCTCAGAATTTATTTGCGATCCTCAAATTTATTTGCGATTCTCAGAATTTATTTGCGATCCTCAAATTTTATTTGCGATTCTCAAAATTACTTGCGAAACTCAAAATTTATTTGCGATCCCTTTTTGGACCCTATTCAAATACCACAATCCTCCTTAATTATTCTGCACAAAACAGAGGGAAAACACAAAAAAGCCTCAACAGCAGAGGCTTTGCTTAGTTTTTAAATGCGGTGACTGGACCGAGTTCGTTCGTTAAGTACTGTCTTACAGCATCAGAAACAAGCTTAATCGATGGAAGGATCCGTGAAAAAGTATTCTTCACATCTTCATGATCAATCCTTGTATAATCCTGAACGAGTGTTTTGCGATATTGAACCATCACTTTCAAGTCCAGGCTCATATTAGGCGAAATGACTTTTTCATCCTCTAGTATATCGATAATATCCTCATAGCTACCAGGGTCACGCATGATAAATCCGTCGATCATCGCGTTGCCAACATCAAGGATAGATTCAATCATCATGTGTGTAAGGCGCTCAAGTGCAGCCTGTTCAAGAGCCGTACTCCACTCATTCTTTCCTTCAAACTGCTGTATTTGCTTTTCTAAATAAATTAATCTTTCTTCAATTAATTCTCTATCAACAAAGTACACGTATCGTCGCTCCTTTCCTAATAGCACAATTTTTGTTTATACAGATGCTAGTCCATGAGTTAACGAAGCTGGCCTAGCAAATAAGTATCCTTGTGCTAAATCAACACGATTTCTGAATAAGACAGAGGCTTCCTCTTCACTTTCAATTCCTTCAGCAACAACGAGAGATCCGGCCTCACGGGCAACAAGAAGAAGTCCCTTAAGCATAGATTCTTTCACTGAGTTTTTGTCAATATCCTGAATGACGGAACGGTCAATTTTAATAATATCAGGCATAATTTCACTAATAGTGTTTAATGACGCATAACCTGCACCCGTATCGTCCACCGCAATACGGAATCCAAAATTTCTTAGGAGGTTGATATTATAAATAAAGTATTCCATACCATCGATGGAATCTCTCTCTGTAATTTCAATCGTAATTTGAGTCGGCGAGATATTTTTATATTTCCCCATCAGTTTCTTTAGGTCACGAATGAACTTTTGATTTCCCACCGTAATCGGGGTAAAGTTAATGAAAATATCGTGTGTACATCCTGTATCATTAATTTGTTGCAGTGCTTTTTCTAGAACAATTAATTCTAAGTCATATAACATTCCTGTTTGGCGTGCAACCGAAAATAGATGTAATGGGTTTTCATATTCCGTTCCCTTTGGTCCTCTTGTTAGCATTTCCCAGGCACGGATTTCCTTCGTGGCTACATCAAAGATCGGTTGGGCGAGAAGCAAAATATTCTTTTGCGCGACAATTCTGCTCAGACTATAAAGAAGCTCATTGAACTCCGTTTGCACTCGCTTTTCTGCCATTGCCAACGCTTGCTGCCCAGCCTTTAAGATCGCTTCCTGAATGGAGTATTGCTTCTTTTCAACAAACATATAGCCTGATTCAAACTGAATGTATAAGCTTGGAAATTGGTCACATACCCTTTTTTCTGTTTCCCGTAAAACCTTCTTCATCACCTGATCGATTTCAGAAATACAGTGCTGTTCATGATCTACCTTAATAAATAAAGTGACTCCATCACTGTTGTAATCGTGCAACAAAAGCAGATCATCATCCTCAATTTGCTCTTGAATAACCTGTTGAAAATTCATCTTTAACTTTTTAATAAAATCTATATATTGCTTCTCACTTAACTGCTCATAAATGTCTTTTATATTAGATATGTTAAACACAATAACAGCCACTTCATGGCCTTGATTGAAGGATTTTTGTACCCCTTGAATAATCGGGTCTCTTATGACGAATTGTGGAGGATACATTCGAATGGACCTTAGAGGCCAGACTACCTTTCTCCACTGTAATAAGTTATTTAATGACTTCGTGGTCCATGCCATTTCGTCTCATTCCTCTCAGAAGTTCGCGGTGAAAACTATTTCCATTGTAACATAAATTAGGAAAAGCTAGAGGCTTTTCCTATTCTATATTTCTCTTCAGAACAAGCATCTAGTATGGGCTTGTTTGTTCTGTTAAGATGATAGTAGACGTTACATTGAGACATAGGGGTGACTAGGATGGGAGATCGTTTTTTTCTATATGATGAATTAGTGAATACAAAAACACGTTTTATAAGCTTTATGGGTGAAAACACTCGATTTGACTTAGCCATTATTCAATCAGATAGATATTATGGCAAACATATTGTTCTTGATATTCAAGGTAGTCGATTTGCGATCATTGGTCCAGATGATTTAAAAGAAGAAGGATATTTAGAGTATGCTTTTCAGCTTTCTGAGGAAGATGCGGAAGAATTACGTTCCTTTTTAATGGAATTAACGTAAGTTTTGAATTCTTTCCTTTACCTCTCACATACTAATGAGAGAGGGGGAAAGACCATGAGTGATGAGAAGTATACAGATTTTTCAAATGTAGAGGTTGGGAGAAGTTATATTCCTCCTCAACAAACACCAGAAGGTCCATATGGCTCTCCTTATAAGGCAGACGAGCCTCTACAAGGCAAACAGGAACTTGCAGGGGCAACGGAACAGCGTTCTTATAGTGCATTCAATTACGAAAATAAAACGCTCCATGAGGGGCTCCCTAGACAAATGGACGGAGCACATCCAACACATGATGATCCAACAAGGGATACTCAGGCTCCTTATAAGAATAATCCATTCATGGACGAAAAATGACGTGTATCCGCTACACGTCATTTTTTATCGTATTGGTATTTTTTACACGCTTAGCTACAAAGTAGGGACACCCAAAGTTACAGTATTCATACAGATATTCTGTTAATGTACTGATTTTCGTGTCAAATGTTGCTTTATGATTACTATCCTCAAAGAACCCTCGTAGACGGAGTTGACCGTAACCCCAATCACCCACGATATAGTCATACTTCGTTAATATATCGCTGTAACGAGCCTTAAAGGCCTCTTCATTGAATCCATTTGTTCGTTCTTCTACAACTTCGTAACATATATTCCCGATACAGATCATTTGTCCACCTCACTAACTCATCTATTTTAAATTATAACTGATTCTCCATGAATTACTAAGAGGAAAAAAGAATTATCGTGGTCATTCTATAAAAGAGGGGGTGTAAATCTTGAAAAACTCAATGATAATCCTTGGAATTTGTGCAATGACAACACTTACTGCTTGCCAAAATAATCTTGGGCGTGATGATGTTCAGAACGAACGAAGCAATGCACTAAGCGTTAATGACCCAACTGGTGATATATACAATCGAGATAAGAATAGCTCTGAAGATTTTGGTTATGCAAGACATAAAAAGGACGAAATGGCTCGTACACAGTCCCAAAATCACTATGCTGCCATTGATCGTGAAAAGGTGGCCGATATCATCGGTGAGTATTGCACAGATGTTCCTAATGTAGACGATATCTCCACATTAGTAACAGATGAGGAAGTTCTCATAGTGTACCATACCGATTCTAGTGATCGTAATTTAACAGCTGACCAAGTAAAGCGTATGGCTATGTCCGTTATACCGAGATGGTACCATGTATATGTTAGTGATAATGAAGCACTTCGTCCAAATGTAGAGAATTTTGCCAACCTCGGTCCGAATAGTGCAAATACGGAAACTGGAATCAACCAGCTCATTAAGCAAATGCTAGCTTCTCCTCAAGGAAAAAGCATGAGCACAGGTGAAAATGCGAATGGTGAAGCCCAAGGAGAGCTTAATGAAGAAATGGACAAAGATGATATAAGCCAACAGATGAAGGCGAAAATGAACCAATAAGAAAAAGAGGCTTACGAACTTCGTAATGCCTCTTTCTCATATTATGCTTCCTTCGCTTCTTTTTCACCTAATAATTGCTTGTGCTTAGCTGCTGCATTTACCTGCTCATCTGCATGGTAAGAGGAACGTACAAGCGGACCAGCTTCACAGTGGCTAAAGCCTTTGCTAAGGGCAATTTCCTTTAGTTCAGCAAATTCTTCAGGGCGGTAGTATTTTTCAACTGGTAGATGCTTTTTAGACGGCTGCAGATACTGCCCAATTGTTAAAATATCAACGTTATTTGCTCGTAAATCATCCATTGCTTCAAGTAGGTCTTCCTTTGTTTCACCTAAACCAATCATAATGGAAGACTTTGTAGGAATATCCGGTTGCATTTCCTTTGCTCTTCTTAAGAACTCAAGTGAACGGTCGTATTTTGCACGTGCTCTCACACGATCCGATAAGCGTTTCACCGTTTCAATATTATGATTCAAGATGTCAGGACGCGCATCCATTAGCATACGAAGATTCTCTTCTACTCCACCCATATCTGACGGAAGTACTTCAATACTTGTGAAAGGGCTCTTTCTGCGAATGGCACGAACGGTTTCTGCAAATACTGCTGCACCACCGTCTTTTAAGTCATCACGCGCTACAGCCGTAACAACCACATGCTTTAGGTTCATTAACACAACAGAATCAGCCACACGTTCTGGTTCTTGAAGGTCAAGTTCTGTCGGAAGACCAGTTTTAACCGCACAGAAACGACAAGCACGAGTACAAATATCACCTAGGATCATAAATGTAGCAGTACGTCTAACAGCCCAACATTCATGAATATTAGGGCATTTTGCTTCTTCACAAACGGTATGAAGTTTTTTTTCTCTCATCATTTTTTTCAAGCCTGTATAATTTTCGTTCGTGTTTAATTTAATTTTCAACCACTCGGGTTTACGTAAATGTTCTTGGTTTTTGCTCAACTTCCCACACCATCCTTATATGATAAGTGTTTTTTTCACACTATGTAGCTATTTCAGACTACTCCTGAATCACTTTAACATAATGAAGATTATACGACAAGCAAGAGACTTACTATTACCAGTAATTGATATATATTGTTTTAAATGTTTTAAGACAAACTAAAGCATGTTAATTCTTTTGAAGGAGGATCATCGTGCGGAAACTGCTAAAAGGAATCTTTATTTTTCTTGTTATGATGCTATTATTACCTATTGATCGATATGCACACGCTGAAACCGATCAACAGACCATTTATGCAAAGCGACTCGAGCTATATAAAGAAGTTGAAGCAGCTACCAATATTCCTTGGTACTATATGGCCGCTGTTGACCAATATGAAAGAAGTCTTAGGCAGTCTCGACGTGATTTGCCGAAAGCAGAGGGTCTTACTGGCATTTACTACAAACCAGAGGAATGGGTTGGCCCGCTGAACCCAAATCATGAAGATGAGAATCCGATGTCCATTAAGTACTTTAATGGTTCTGGAGTCGATGGGAACGGGGATGGCAAGGCAAGTTTGAAAGATGACGAAGATGTTCTATTTGCTTTTGCAAATTTCATCCTATCTTACGGGACGGACCATGATAATATAAAGATTGGTCTTTGGGATTATTATAAACGAGATAAAACAGTAGGGATTATTATCGGAAAGTCCGAAATTTATAAAAAATATGGTCGACTAGATCTTGATAGTCACGCCTTTCCAGTACCTCTTAGATCGGATTATAGCTATCGAAACACATGGGGAGACGCTCGTGGCTGGGGTGGACGACGCATGCATGAAGGAACAGATATTTTTGCCCACTATGGCGTTCCTGTTCGTGCAACCTCATATGGCATTGTTGAGATGAAAGGATGGAACCGTTTTGGCGGCTGGCGAATCGGGATACGTGATATTAACAATAACTATCATTATTTTGCCCATTTAAGCGGCTTTAGTAAGGACTTAAAGGTAGGACAAATCGTTGAACCTGGAATGGTCATAGGCGGTGTCGGAAGTTCTGGTTATGGACCTCCTGGTACGTCAGGTAAATTCCCACCACATCTTCATTATGGAATGTATCGTGATAATGGATATACAGAATGGAGCTTTGATCCGTTTCCGCATTTAAAACTTTGGGAACGTCAAGAACGTGCAAGTAAAAGAAAAAAATAAAGGACTAACGGATTTAAATCCGCTAGTCCTTCTTTTATATATTTTAATTTGCCTTTTTCGTTTTGGAAACTGCATTAGCAATACTAGCTGCTAATCCACCCCATAGAATGACCATACCCAAAACCATCATAACAATCGCACTGGTTGACATTATTTTGAAACCCCCTTGCTATCAGTTGAAGGTAAATCTAATGCTCCTTTTTGCCACTTGAAAGCAGCGAATACAAATCCAACCACAATTGCAGCTACTGCAACACCCCAACCTGTATATAATAGGAAGCTTGTTGGATATCCTTCGTAGTTTTCTTTTAAGTTATTGATGAAGTTTTGAATCATCATATATCCTAAAACAACTGGTGTAATAACTCCTAAGCAGATTTTCCACCATGCACCTAATAGCATATCTGACATGCTATCAGCGTGCTGTTGAAGATCCTTCATTTCACGTAGTACCCATGCTACCAACACTACTTCAACAAAACCAGCTACAACAATACCAAATTGGTTAATGAAATAGTCAGCAGCATCAAGGAAGTATAATCCACCTTGAGTAGCAAATAGAATCGAAATGACCGCAGAGATTCCTCCACCAATTGCTACCGCTTTGTTACGTGATACTTTAAATTTGTCTTGAATACCAGCTACATATGTTTCAATGATTGAAATTAAAGATGTTAAACCTGCTAATACTAAACATAGGAAGAAAATAGATCCTAAAAGACCGTTAAATGCAGGGAATTCACTAATGATTTGCGGGAAAACTACGAAAGCTAACCCTACTCCACCTGCAACTACCTCACTGACAGCCACACCTTGTTGTTGGGCCATAAAACCTAGTGCAGCAAATACTCCAATACCTGCTAATAATTCAAAACCAGAGTTAGCAAAAGCAGTGATAAATGCATTATTTGTTAAATCTGTCTTCTTTGGTAGATAACTAGAATACGTAACCATAATCGCAAAACCAATGGATAAGCTGAAGAAAATTTGACCGTATGCAGCAACCCAAACCTTAGGTTCTGCAATTAAGCTCCAGTTTGGCTTGAAGAATGCATCCAAACCTTGAGCAGCTCCATCTAATGTTACAGCGCGAACAACGATTACAAGGAATAAAATAACTAGTGCCGGAATAAAGATCTTGTTCGCTGCTTCAATACCCTTTTTAACACCTTTGAAAAGAACACCAAGTGCAATTACCCAAACTAGTACTAAAGGAATAAAAACGCTAGGAACGATGCTACCAACCTGTCCTGGTGCTTCAGCAAGCTTTAAATAGTCTCCGAATAGGAATGCTCCTGGATCCTTGCCCCATTTTTCTCCGAAAGAGAAGTAAGCAAATGACATTGCCCAAGCGATAATAACAGCATAGTATGTTGAGATAACAAATGAAATCGCAACTTGCCACCAGCCAAGCCATTCAGTTTTCTTGTTTAGACGAGCGAATGTTAATGGAGCTGATCCGCGATATTTATGACCTAGTGTAAACTCTAGAACGAGAAGCGGGATACCAGCAGTTAAAATCGCGAATAAGTACGGTAAAAAGAATGCTCCTCCTCCATTTTCATAAGCTACTGCGGGAAAACGCCAGATATTTCCTAGTCCTACAGCTGATCCAACTGCTGCCATGATAAAACCTGCACGAGTCCCCCATTGTGGACGATTATCCATAGTAAAAATGACCTCCTACTGAGTCCCAAACTTTTTTCCTTATTTTAGAAAATAATTGGAACTTTTTATATTTTCTGATTATTTAATTTAATCTAAAATTAGTATAGCTATTTTTTGTCCATCTGTCAAAACATTATTTTCAGAATAATAATTTAGTTTAACACGTTAATATAGTAGAAGTTTTTAAAAATGTGAAAAGACTAACATTTCAGAATATTATTCTCGCATACTTCTTTCCCCTCCTCTCTCCATCTCATCCACCCCTTTCTTCCTACTTTTCTATAGAAAAAAAGTCAGAAGAACACAGATATCCTCTGACTTTTTCACTTACTGATTAGTTGTCCATTGGCAGTTCAATTGATGCACCAGAATCACCGCCGCCACCGTTATAAAACTGAGGAACTTCACCTTTTATTAGACCAGTCGCAACCGGCACATCCTCTTTAACGGTAATAATTTCCGTAGCAAATGGAATGATGATCTGTACCTTTACTTCCACTTGAACATGAATTTCCACCCACGTATTATTAATTCCCATTTCTTCTTTCACTGTCCTGAAGGTGGAGGTTACTGAACCTATGGAGTTAAATTTTATTGGTATTTTTGGCCCTAAGTTCCCTAATAGGGCATTATTGGTAGCCTGACCTAATGGAACATAATAAACGATACCGTTTTCCTTTTTATCCGTATTGATTTCAATATCGGTGAAGGATTCAAGCTCTGAGAGGTCTCCTTTTTCTGCTTTTTTAATATTGTCTTGTACCAACTCAGTTACTTCTGCTTTCACACGGTTTAGATGTTCTGCGTTTAGGAACACCACATCTCCATCACCGGTCTCTTCGAATTTTATATCCATAACGTTTGTTATTTTTTTACTTACTGCATTATTTATGACGAGTGAAGCAATTTTTCGAGTTTGTGAGTTTGCATAGCTAACAAGTGTAGGCTTTAGCCCCTCATTTATTATCCAAAGACCAGCTGCTGTTGAAAAGATGAAGAACACGAAGGTAAGTAAAAAAACGTATCTGAACGGCAATGGACCTCTCCGCGGCAGACGACCGCGAAATTTACGCAAGACAAATCCCCCCTTTACAAGCTATATGTATGCTGTAAAGGAGGGAACTAGCGCAAAAATATGAATTTTTTTATCTTTGATAGACTAGTTACGCTTTTTTAGGAAAGGTCGTGTCGCATTCGACGATCATTGTTGTTAAGCTTTTGCTTAGGTCTAGTTCGTACGGGTCAATGCTTTTACCATCTTCTTCAATGATCCTTACAACCGGCCGGTCGCTGACTCCCATATTTTGTTTGGATACAACTCCTTTACGGCCATCATCAAGTATAACCGTAATTCCAACAGGGTAAATGGCTACCCCTTTACGAAATGCCTCTATTATTTTTGGATCAAAAAGGGTTCCTGATCCGGCAAACAAAATTTCTAGGCCATGATGGGGTAACATAGCATCACGATACACACGATTTGAGGTAACCGCATCAAACACATCAGCTACCGCAATGATTTTCGCAAGCTGATGAATATCTTCGCCTTCGATACCGCGTGGATATCCGGTCCCATTTAGCCGTTCATGATGCTGATACGCGCAATGAGCGACAATTAGGGACATCGCTGGAACATTACGAAGCATTTGGAATCCTTCTTCAGGATGCTTTTTAATCTCATCGTATTCTTGATCTGTTAATTTTCCAGGCTTCTGAAGAATATCACATGGTACTTTCATTTTCCCTACATCGTGAAGTATGGCTCCCATCCCTAGTATTTCAAGGTCTCTAGGAGGAAGCTTTAACTTCATTCCAATCGCCAGAGAATACATGGTCACGTGTAAGGAATGTGTGAAGATATAGTTATCATATGTATAGACATCAGCTAACATGGTTAACAGATTTTCATTATTTTTCAACTCAAATAAAAGTTGTCGAATCAGATCTTTAAATCTTTTTGACGCTTTTTCAATAACAAATGTGGAATTAAATTTGCTATCCATTTGAAGCTCTTGGAAGGTCGTTTCAATTGTTTGGACAGCCTCTCTTCGAATCGAATCGGGGAGTACCTCGATATACTCGATCCCTTCTGTTACAGAATCTTTTATATATATGTAGGTGATGCCCAGCAGTTGTAAGCGATTAAGCATTTTTTCGTTTAACTCTACTCCCTCGCTTAGTAAAATCTGACCTTTATCACTTCTAACTGTTTTTCCTAGTATAGTTCCAGATTCTACATTAGCGGTAGCTACTAGTCTCATTATAGTTCTCCTGTATTAGTCTGACTGACATTATTCAACAAGTCCTGACAAATTCCAACTTTATCTTTTAAGATAACTCTATTACCGACTAAATTTCAACATACTTTAGTACCTAATTTTAAAAATAAATAGGCCAAATGACTACTTTTACTTATGAATAAGGACAAACCTATTTCCTATTACCATTATTTCCAATTAAAAGTAAAAAAAGGCGCATATTCTGCGCCTTTTTAAATCATTTTTAACATAGCATCTTTTCCAAGCATACCCTTTGTAATCCCTAAATTTTCCGCTTCATACGTAACGGATTCTAAAGGTGCCTCTAAAAGCTGCTCAATGGTTTTAACACCAACTGCTCTACCGGCAATAACTTTTCTATCCTTAAGCTTTTCATTGAGAAGTGCCACATCAAGAGCACCACACATGATGTATCCTTTATCATTACTCACTACGAGCAAATTCGTTTTTGGAAGTTTAACTGATACACTTAAAAAAGTGTGTCCATTGATTTCAATAGGTGAAAGCTCAATCACTTGCTACACTCTCCTTTCTTCCTTATCAACTTATGTAATAGGAAGAAAAAATGTGAGTTTCATTTGCCTAGCTATTGCAAGTTTTGAAGCTTCCAGCGCAATAAATCACGCATAAATTCTGGGAAGAAGAATACTTTATGCTCCGCTCTTCTAATTTCAGGAAACAGCTGACCAAAAGTAAACATGTCTGGAATGGCTAATTGATAGCGTGCTTCTCTTTCAATTTTCTTACCATTAATATAAAAAGAGAGTCCATTATTCCCATGCTTCACCTCGACACCCTCAAAAATCATTTTCCCCATGAAAGTGCCACGAAATCCAAACCCCTTTATCACCATATTCTCCCATTCCTCATCTAATGCAAGTCTGATGACTTCTTGATATTCAGCACCTGAAAGGTCGACCACCGCAGGATTTATTGGATGTGGACAAATCGTTAATAAATCGTATTCCGTAACCGTTTCACTTGGTAAGTCGCGCAATATTAACCCTTCGTTTAAAAAGGCACTATCTACGTTACACCAGCTGCGAAGAGTTTCACAAAGAAGGCGAGCTAACACTTCCCTCGAGCGGTAAGGCTCTTGTATTCTAGCAACCTCGGTAAAAAGCAACGCCTTTCCTTCTTCATACAGCCGGTTCTCCTCTTCCTTTTCGTTTTCAACATAAGGAAGTTTATTTGAATCATATGCTATTGCTCGCTTTTTCCTCACGCGAAGTGTCTCGCTATCAATCGTAAGTGTAATATGGCCAACAAACATTCCGTACTTTCCTGCAGCACCAAGAATGACACCATTTATTTCTTTTCCTTCATGAAACACATGATGGGTATGCGCCCCTAAAATCACATCAATTTCAGGAAATTGCTCAGCAATGGCTTCATCATCATGTATGCCTAAATGAGAGAGGAGAATGATGATGTCTGCCTTTTCTTTTATTTGTGCTAACTGGCGCTTTAGTTCTGCCATCGGTTCGGATAATTCCCAGCCCAGCTGTCCATAAAAATGTGAAAAATAGGCGGTCAAACCTATTACAGCAACACGTGCTTTATTTTTCAGCTCATAAATATGATATGGCTCTACCCACTGAGGACGAGTACCCTTAGCCGTAAAAAAATTAGCTACAATAACATCAAATGTTCTCTTTTGATATAGAGTGTCTAAGTCTTCGAAGGAGAGAGTAATTCCTTCATTATTTCCAATCGTTACGGCCGTGTATCCCACTTCATTTAATAGCTCGGTGTTCCGCTTTCCCCGTGTAGCATCTGTAAGAGGATGCCAACGGTCCATATGATCACCTATGTCAAAAAGAAGAACGTCTTCGTTTGCACTTTGATGAAGGTCTCTCCTTCTCTGCAAGAAAGAGCTGATTCTTGTCCAGTGCTCGAAATGGCTATGTAGGTCATTCGTGTGATAAATATGGATATCTTCTAAGGTCATACTGTCTCTCCCCTTACAAAAATGCTAAAACAAATCAAGCTGGCGAGGAGCTAAGTTTTCATACTCGATTCCGAGTAGATCAATCAACTCAAGCGCATTATCAGCGGCATCTCCACCAGAATTATTATTAAAAACGATATATAGATGTTCCGTTTCTTTTTCTAGCTTTTTTATATGCTCTACCCATTGTTGCAATTCATTCTGATTATACCGATATAAGTATCTGACTTCCCGCCAGTTTTCTGTACGTTTTTGCCAACCATGTACGTTTCGTCCATGAAATCGAATCAACAGCTTCTCTTTCCCTAGCGATTCGAGCACAGTAGGGACAGACCCCTCTCCCGATTGCGGTTCATCACAAATGCTATGAATCCAATCTTCTTCCTTCATAAATTGAATCGTTCGCTCATAAAAGGAAGGACGAAACCACGATTGATGACGAAATTCGAGAGCGCATGGGATATCACCCATCTGTTTTTTGCACCAACGCAAGTATTCCACATGCTCCCTTTTACAATCAAACCATGGGGGAAACTGAAACAAGACAATAGCTAACTTTTCGCTTTCTATATAAGGTGTAAGAGAATCCTTAAACCCTTGAAACATTTGCTCTTTGCTTTCAAAAGGAATGTCACCTCTCGAATGCCCAGTCATCCCTTGATATGCCTTGACAATAAAACGAAAGGAGGGAGGAGTATCCCGGGTCCATTTTTGCGCATTTTTTGTAGGCTGTATCGCATAAAAGGAAGAATCGACTTCGACAGTTGGAAAAAAACCAGCATACTCTTTTAACTTATTTCTAGGTGAGGTATGTGGACCGTACAATCGATCATGGTCACCCCAACCAGTCACTCCAATATAGATCATTCCACCCCTCCATCTATTGTCATCATCATATCATATGTATGAAAAAACGTTCACCTCCTAGGGTGAACGTTTCCTGTATTTCTTAACCGATAGAACCTTCCATTTCGAACTTGATTAGACGGTTCATTTCAACTGCATATTCCATCGGAAGTTCTTTCGTGAATGGTTCGATAAAGCCCATTACGATCATTTCTGTTGCTTCTTCTTCAGAAATACCACGGCTCATTAGATAGAACAATTGCTCCTCAGAAACCTTTGAAACCTTCGCTTCATGCTCTAAAGAGATGTTGTCGTTTAAGATTTCGTTGTAAGGAATGGTATCTGAAGTAGACTGATTATCCATGATCAGCGTGTCACACTCAATGTTCGCACGTGCTCCGTCTGCTTTACGTCCAAAATGAACGATCCCACGGTACGTTACTTTTCCACCTTGCTTCGAAATCGACTTCGAAACAATGGTAGAAGACGTGTTAGGAGCTAAGTGAATCATCTTCGCTCCAGCATCTTGGTGTTGACCTTTACCAGCTAGTGCGATTGATAAGGTCATTCCACGAGCCCCTTCGCCCTTAAGAATTACCGCTGGGTATTTCATAGTCAGCTTAGAACCGATATTTCCATCGATCCATTCCATTGTTGCGTTTGCTTCACAAACCGCACGCTTTGTAACCAGGTTAAACACGTTGTTTGCCCAGTTTTGAATCGTTGTATAACGGCAGTAAGCATCTTTCTTGATAATGATTTCAACAACCGCACTATGAAGGGAGTTTGTTGTGTAAACAGGTGCTGTACAACCTTCTACATAGTGTACATGTGCGCCTTCATCAACAATGATAAGCGTACGCTCGAACTGCCCCATGTTTTCAGAGTTGATACGGAAATATGCTTGAAGTGGAGTTTCTACCTTTACACCTTTTGGTACATAGATGAAAGATCCACCTGACCATACAGCAGAGTTTAATGCAGCAAATTTGTTATCTGTTGGAGGAATAACTTTTGCCCAGTGCTCACGGAAAATGTCTTCATTTTCACGAAGTGCAGAATCAGTGTCCTTAAACACAATTCCTAGGTTTTCAAGATCTTCCTGCATGTTGTGATATACAACCTCAGATTCGTACTGAGCAGATACACCTGCTAAGTATTTTTGTTCAGCTTCTGGAATACCAAGCTTATCAAATGTTTGTTTAATTTCTTCAGGAACTTCATCCCAAGAACGTTCTGTCTTTTCAGAAGGTTTTACGTAGTACGTAATTTCATCAAAATTTAATGCCGCTAAATCTCCACCCCATTGTGGCATTGGCATATTGTAAAAATGCTCAAGTGATTTCAAACGGAAATCAAGCATCCATTGTGGCTCTTGCTTCATTTTTGAGATTTCTTCCACGATTTCACGTGTTAATCCACGCTTCGAGCGGAAGATAGACACATCTTTATCGGCAAAGCCATATTTGTAATCACCGATTTCAGGCGCTTTTTTAGCCATTGTCGTGTTCCTCCATTCGTAGGAGCATGCGTTTATGCTTCCCCTTATTGTTCTTCTTTAATGCCCTTTTCCATTGCTTTCCACGCTAGAGTCGCACACTTAATTCGCGCTGGAAACTTGGAAACACCTTGTAATGCTTCTATATCACCTAAGTCTAGGCTATCATCGTATTCCTTGCCTTGCATCATTTGAGAAAACACATCAGATAACTTTAATGCTTCTTCAAGCTTTTTCCCTTTGATGGCCTGCGTCATCATAGATGCAGATGACATAGAGATTGAACAGCCTTCCCCTTCAAATTTTGCATCCTTCACGACACCTTCCTCGAGCTTAAGTGTAAGCTGAATCCGGTCTCCACATGTTGGATTATTCATATTGATGGTTAGGCTATCGTTTTCTAAAACCCCTTTATTACGAGGGTTTTTGTAATGATCCATAATTACCTGTCTATAGAGGGTATCTAAATGATTAGAAGACATCGCTAAAATACTCCTTTGTTTTGATAAGCCCTTCCACAAGCTTATCAATCTCTTCTTCGGTGTTGTACAGGTAAAAGCTGGCACGAGCTGTTGCAGAAGCCTTTAACCATTTCATTAGCGGCTGTGCACAATGATGTCCAGCACGTACGGCAATACCTTCCGCGTCAAGCACTGTTGCCACATCATGTGGATGAACATCATCGATATTGAAAGTAACCACACCAGCACGAAGACCTGGATCTTTCGGACCGTAGATCGTCATTCCTTCAATTCGTGATAATTTCTCCATCGCATAAGCAGCTAACTTATGCTCATGTGCTTCTATATTTTCTAAGCCAATTTGTTCTAGGAAATCAATCGCAGCACCAAGTCCAACAGCTCCCGCAATAATTGGGGTACCTGCTTCAAACTTCCAAGGAAGCTCTTTCCAAGTAGATTCGTATAAATCTACAAAGTCAATCATTTCTCCACCTGTTTCAACTGGCTCCATTTTTTCTAAATGCTGTTTCTTCCCATAGAGAACTCCAATTCCAGTTGGTCCACACATTTTATGACCTGAAAAAGCAAGGAAGTCGCAGTCTAGATCCTGTACATCAATCTTCATATGAGGAGCAGCTTGGGCACCGTCAACCACCATTACCGCACCATTTTCATGAGCGATCTTGGCAATTTCTTTAATTGGGTTCATGACTCCTAGAACATTCGAAACCTTCATTACGGAAACAATCTTTGTATTTGATGTAATTGTTGCTCTTACATCGTCTAGGCTAATTGTTCCATCCTCTTGAAGGGGAATGTACTTAAGAGTAGCACCCGTTTTTTTCGCTACTTGCTGCCAAGGAATAATATTGGCATGGTGCTCCATAAAGGTGATGACAATTTCATCACCCTCACGAAGATTGTCTGTACCATAGCTGTGAGCGACAAAATTTAATGCTGTAGTCGCTCCACGAGTGAAGATAATCTCTTCCGTAGATTTTGCATTGATAAACCTTCTAACCTTTTCACGTGCCCCTTCATATGCGTCGGTTGCTTTTGTACCAAGCGTGTGAACGCCTCGGTGCACATTCGAATTGTATTCTTTATAATATTTCTCTAACGTTTCGATTACCGAAATAGGCTTTTGAGAAGTTGCTGCGCTATCAAGATACACTAATGGTTTGCCGTTCACTTCTTGATGTAGAATCGGAAAGTGACTGCGAATATCCTGAATATTCATTATCTTACTTTCCTTTCGATAACTTCCACTAATTGCTTTTTCACACCTTCGATTGGAAGCTCGTTAACAACAGGAGCTAAGAAGCCATGAATAACAAGGCGTTCTGCTTCTGTTTTAGGAATTCCACGGCTCATTAGGTAGTAAAGTTGAAGTGGATCCACACGTCCTACTGAAGCTGCGTGTCCTGCCGTTACATCATCTTCATCAATAAGAAGAATAGGGTTAGCATCCCCACGTGCTTTTTCACTAAGCATTAAAACGCGTGATTCTTGCTCCGCATTAGACTTGGTTGCACCGTACTCGATTTTTCCAATCCCGTTAAAGATAGAAGTTGCACTGTCTTTCGTTACACCATGCTTGAGGATTTGGCCATCCGTGTGCTTGCCCCAGTGAACAACACTTGTTGTGAAGTTTTGTGTTTGCTCTCCACGTCCAACAGTTACCATTTTCATGTCGCCAACAGAGCCATCTCCAACAAGATTTGTTACGTTATCAGAAATAGTGTTGCCATCATTCATTAAACCAAGTGCCCACTCAATCCGAGAGTCACGTCCTGTTACTCCACGGCGATTCACGTACGTCGTTACACCCGTTGCTAATGTATCAACTGCACCATATTGAACAGTAGCATTTGTACCTGTAACCACTTCTGTAATGATATTGAAGATTGAATTTGCTTCTTCCACAGTTGAAATATAGTTCTCAACATATGTGACAGAGCTATTGTCTTCAGCTACTACAAGAACATGGTTGAACACATTTGCTTCCTTGTCATCATGGATAAATACCGCTTGAACTGGTGTTGAAACTTCTACATTTTTAGGAACATATAAGAATACTCCACCGTTCATAAATGCTGCATGAAGAGCAGTAAGCTTGTGTTCATCAACCTTTACACCGTCTTTCATGAAGTACTTTTGTAAAAGGTCTCCATGCTCACGAGCAGCTGTAAAGATATCTACAAACACCACGCCTTGATTTTTCAGTTCTTCTGAAACAGAAAGAATCGTCGGGCGGTTATTGCGTTGAATGTATAATGTTTTCTCGCCTTCTTCTGTACCGATCAATGATTTTACTTCTTCCGGAAGATCAGCAAGAGAAGCATAATCTTCACTCTTTACGATATGCTTATCGAATTGAGTAAAGTTCCATTTTGTAATATTTGTTTTATCAGGTCTAGGAAGTGATAGGCTTTCAGCTGTCGCTAACGCATTTACGCGAAGTTCCGTTAACCAAGCTGGCTCACCCATCTCTTTTGAAAAAGAAGTCACATATTCCTTATCGAATGGTAATACGGTTTCTGTAGTCATGTCTGGTCCCCCCAACTTACGCTTCTTGCCCGACAGTTTCGTCCTCAATGCCAAGCTCTTTTTTAATCCAATCATATCCTTCAGCTTCTAAACGTTGAGCAAGCTCAGGGCCACCAGATTTAACGATACGTCCTTGCATCATTACGTGGACTTTGTCCGGTGTAATGTAGTTTAATAAACGTTGGTAGTGAGTGATCATTAAGCATCCAAACTCAGAGCTACGCATTTCGTTAATTCCTTTTGATACAACCTTTAACGCGTCGATATCTAATCCAGAGTCGATTTCGTCAAGGATCGCAATCTTCGGCTGAATCATCATTAATTGTAGAATTTCGTTACGCTTCTTCTCTCCACCAGAGAACCCTTCGTTTAAGTAACGTTGAGCCATATCTGGGTCCATTTCTAAAAACTCCATGTTTTTGTCCATTTGACGGATGAATTTCATTAAAGAAACTTCGTCTCCCTCTTCACGACGGCTGTTAATAGCTGAACGTAAGAAGTCGGCATTTGTTACCCCACTAATTTCACTTGGGTATTGCATCGCTAAAAATAGACCAGCACGAGCACGCTCATCTACTTCCATTTCAAGTACATCTTCTCCATCAAGAGAAATTGAACCAGAAGTTACTTCATATTTAGGATGTCCCATAATCGCAGAAGACAAAGTAGATTTACCAGTTCCGTTAGGTCCCATGATTGCGTGGATTTCTCCACCTTTAATTTCAAGAGTTACCCCTTTTAGAATTTCTTTTTCATCGATTGACACATGTAAATCCTTAATGGATAAAGTTGATCCTGACATATCTATTACCTCCGTTATTTGAAAGAAAATTAGTTATCTCTTTACTATAAAAACTTTATTTTCATTCTCATTTTATTCTCATTACAATCTTATAACAAATGAAATGTGATATCAACTCTTATGAACCTCTTCTCGACATATTACCTACCTATTTTTTTCTCCGACTATCTTTTCTATGTACGATACCATTGGCTCAACTGAAAAACCAGTGGAAATCTCCACTGGTCCTTATTTCTTCTATATATTATATAAGCTACTAGGCATGAACCCTACGATCCAAATCAGCAATCATTCTTCGACTTTGCAAATAATTTTGTTGCCTTGCTTTTTCAATTTTCATTCTTACCTTATGTCTTCGACTGTAGGTTTCATATCCTACTCCATGAGCTGCATACATCGCCTTTTCCATCTCGCTCGTGTAGTTCAACCTTAGTTGACTGATAATGAATCCATCCCTTCCAAATATCGCTTTATTCGACTCTTTTGGTCACATCTATCGTAACATAGATCAAATCTTTAGAACAAAGCCGAAAAAACACGATATTTAAGGATGAAAACGAGTAAGACTTTGTTAGAAAAACTTACCTTATGATTTCCAGTGTTTTCTTGCCAAATGCTCTCGATATGAGCTTAACTCACTGTTTTAATTGATTAAAATCATCCATTGTATTTTGTACAAGGGTAACGGCCTGGCTTAGAGCCGCTCCACCACCAAACGCTGCAGTCACCCCAACTGCTTCAAGAATTTCTTGCTCAGTTGCCCCTTGATCCATGCATCCTTTGATATGGTAGATGATGCAATATTCATCCTGAGAATATAAGCTAATTCCTAATGCAATTAATTGCTTTTGTTTTTGAGACAAGACTCCCTCTTTAAAGCATGCTTCTGTGAATGCATTAAAATGGCTAGCGATATCTGGCATTTTCTGAGTAAACGTGCCAAGTCCTAGTTTATAATCATGTAGAGCTTCTTCACTCGGATTACTTGCAATAAATCCTTGATCCATTTGTCCCACTCCAGTCTTTAAATTATGTAGTATCACATATGTTAGTATCCTTGAAATAAGACAAATTATTACATAAAAAAAACAGATGCCTCTTTAAGAGACATCTGCATTTTTTATTATTCTGATACAGGTACTACAGCACCTTTGTACTTTTCAAGAATGAAATCTTGAATTTCTTTTGAGTGTAACACTTCTACTAAAGCTTTGATTGCTTCAGAGTTTTCGTCTTCCTTACGAACAGCGATTACGTTTACGTATGGAGACTCTTTGTCTTCGATTGCGATTGAATCTTCAATTGGGTTCAGACCTGCATCGATTGCATAGTTTGAGTTGATAAGTACTGCATCGCCTTCATTATTGTTAAAGATTTGTGGTAATAATGATGCTTCGTACTCTGTGTCAAAGTGAAGATCTTTAGGATTTTCTGCGATATCCTCAACCGTTGCTTCTACGTTATTTACGCCTTCTTTAAGAGTGATTAATCCCTCTTTTTCAAGCATTGTTAAAATACGACCGTGGTCTGCTACTGAGCTGCTCATGATGATATGTGCTCCTTCTGGAAGCTCATCTAAGCTTTTGTACTTTTTAGAGTACACACCCATTGGTTCGATATGAATTCCACCAGCATTAGCGAAATCATAGCCATGCTCAGCCATTTGAGACTCAAGGTAAGGAATGTGTTGGAAATAGTTTGCATCAAGATCACCAGATTCTAACGCTTGGTTAGGTAGGATGTAATCTTGGAATGTTTCAATCTTTAATTCAATTCCTTTTTCTTCTAAAAGCGCCTTTGCTTCTTCTAGAATTTCAGCATGTGGTACGTTAGAAGCTCCAACTACTAATTCAGTTGTTTCTGCTGCTTCTTCGCCTTCACCAGCGTTAGACTCATCTTCATTCGCTGTACCGCAAGCTGCAAGAACTAGAGCAACTGCTAATGATAAAAATAAGCTTAAAAATTTCTTCATTTTTGTCTCTCCTATCTTTTGTCTAGTTTTGATGTTATAGAATCTCCAATAAATTGGATAATAAACACAATAATTAAAATGATGACAGTTGCAACAAGGGTTACGTCACTACGACTTCTTTGGAACCCTTCTAGATATGCTAGGTTTCCTAAACCACCCGCACCAATTACACCAGCCATTGCTGTATAACTCACCAAAGCAATAGCCGTAACCGTAATACCAGATACTAAAGCTGGCAGTGATTCAGGAATAAGCACCTTAAAAATAATCGTGCTTGTCTTAGCTCCCATTGATTTAGCCGCTTCAATAACTCCTTTATCAATCTCACGCAATCCGATTTCCACCATTCTCGCGTAAAACGGAGCCGCACCAATAATTAATGCTGGTAAAGCTGCATTTTCACCTATCATTGTATCTAGGATAAGCTTCGTAAAAGGAATCAGAAGAACAATTAATATAATAAAGGGAATCGAGCGGAAGACGTTCACTACAGAACTGATCACTTTATTCACTAATGCATTTTCCCAAATATTACCCTTAGCTGTTAAAAATAATAAAAGTCCTAAAATTAAACCAAGAACAAATGTAATAACAACTGATATAGCTGTCATATAAAGGGTTTCATTCGTTGCTTCAATCATTTTTTCCCAGTTCACGTTTGGTAAAAGCGTCTCAAGCATTCGAAATCACCTCCACTCCCACCTGTTGTGACTCGATATATGCAATGGCCTTTGAAAGATCTTCCCTTTCCCCATCTAAGTGGATGAAAAGTGTTCCATAAGATCCATTTTGTGTTTGCGATATTTTGCCTTGCAGGATATTAACAGTCACTTGGTAATTACGAATAAGATTTGTAATCAGCGGTTGCTCTGCTGCTTCTCCAACAAAGCCTAATTGGACGACCGTACCATGCGGATACAGTTCCAATAGATGTTCAATCGTTTCCTTCGTTTCTTCTGGCTCTGTTACCTGCTGAACAAATCGTTTCGTAATTTCTTCCTTAGGATGCTTAAATACATCTAGTACTGGGCCAAGTTCAACAACCTTTCCACCTTCCATAACAGCTACACGATGGCAAATCTTTCTGATAACGTGCATTTCATGTGTGATAAGGACAATGGTTAATCCTAAACGCTTATTAATATCTACTAATAGCTCTAGAATCGAATCTGTTGTTTGTGGATCAAGAGCAGATGTAGCCTCGTCACAAAGGAGAACCTTTGGATTGTTAGCAAGTGCTCTCGCAATTCCTACTCTTTGTTTTTGCCCTCCACTCAATTGAGAAGGATAAGCGTCTTCTCTTCCTTCTAATCCAACTAAACGAATAAGCTCGTCTACTCTTTTCATTCTTTGACCTTTAGGAACTCCTGCAATTTCAAGTGGAAATGCAATATTTTCTCTAACTGTTCGAGACCATAAAAGGTTAAAATGTTGAAAAATCATGCTTATTTCCTGTCTAGCTTTACGAAGGCTACTACCTTTAATTTTCGATACTTCATTTTTTGCCACAATAACGGATCCCTCAGTTGGAATTTCTAATCCGTTAAGCATACGAATAAGCGTACTTTTCCCTGCTCCACTATAACCAATTACCCCGAAGATTTCTCCTTCAGTAATCTCTAGGTTTACGTTATCAACAGCCGTTACTTTTCCTTGTCTTGAAGAATAAATCTTTTTCACGTCTTTTATCGAGATCAAAGGTTTCTCCTCCTTCCATTTCCGATTATTCTGATAAAACTACATGGTATCATGCTACAAGAAGGCTCCATTCTATAGGTTCTATCATCCGTATCATTCCTATTCGAATGAGAGCTTTCTTGTTAGAAAAGCGCAAGCGC
>NZ_JAKFCQ010000117.1:0-19055 GCF_036676585.1 Robertmurraya sp. | reverse complement strand
GTTGGCTACTTGGATTTGGCAAGGTGCTTGACGATGACTCTAAATGTCATTTCATAATTTTTAAGTCAAGTTTTAAGAGTATACCTGCTGATTGGAGCGGAGGGTGCTTGACTCCTGGGGGATGAGCGGGACAGTTGTGACCCCGCAGGAGCGTCAGCGACGAGGAGGCTCAACGCCCGCCCCCCGGAAAGCAAGCGCCCGGAGCGGAAATCAGCCTTTTTCCCACCATTCCAAACAAAAAAAGGACAAAAGGTAGCGAGAAGAGCTTTTCTACAGCTTAAAAGTTGATAATTGTTTTCTTTTCCTACGATAATAGAGAGGTATGATAGAAAGGAGCGGTATCATGAAAGCAAAAAAAGTTTTAATAGCTGGCGCTACAGGACTTGTTGGGAATGAACTTTTACATATATTGCTTGAGGCAAAGGAATATGAAACGGTGACTGCTATTGTAAGAAGACCTCTTTCCATAAAACATCCAAAACTTAATGAAGTAATTATTGATTTTGACCATCTTGAAGAATATTCCGAACAGATGGTAGTAGATGATGTTTTTTGTTGTTTAGGAACAACAATTAAAAAAGCGAAAACAAAAGAATTGATGAAAAAGATAGATGCTGATTATCCTCTTGCCCTTGCTAGATTAACACAGAAACTGGGTGCCAAACATTTTCTTTTAATCAGTAGCATGAATGCTAATCCTCACTCGAAAATATGGTATTCACAAATGAAAGGGAAATTAGAGGAAGAGCTGTCAACCGTCCCATTTCAAACGATTTCAATTCTTCGCCCATCACTATTACTTGGTAATAGACAGGAGTTTCGCTTAGGAGAGAAAATGGCTGCAACTATTTTCAAGACGGTGTCATTTCTATTTGTAGGTCCTTTATTAAAGGTAAAAGCAATCGAAGGAAGACAGGTAGCACAATCAATGTATTCTATTGCACAAACTAATCGGCAGGGTGTAAATATCTATTCTTCTGATATGCTTCAAAGAAAGATCACTACATGAGAAAGGATTTATACATATGCTTTTAATGATTGGTGCCATTATATTGGCCGTTCTTGTATATAGTGCCATTTGTTTTTACATTGGCTATAATGGATGGGTTTGGCTAAAAGCGAGAAATCTAATTCAATGGAAGAAAATCTACATTGTCGTTGTTATTTGTTTATCATTGTCTGTTTTTGCCGGGCAGTTGTTACCTATCTATTTTTTTAAGATTGTAAGTGGATTATGGTTAGCCGTTGTTGGGTATAGTTTAATTATTCTTCCGCTCACTAATCTTCTTGTCTATTTTTTGAAAAAAAGGTCTATAATTTGGGCTGGCAATTTAGTAGGCTTATTTTATTTATTTGTATTGATATATGGGTCTTTTCTTGCATGGAACCCGATTATACATACTTTTGATATTGAGGTTGATAAAACCGCTGGGGAACGAAAAGAATTAAAGGTGTTAATGGCCTCAGATATCCATGCTGGTGTTCTTGTTGGAAATGACCATTTAGAAAAGCTAGTTTCAATTGCGAAAAAGGAAAATCCCGATATAATATTAATTCCTGGGGATCTAATCGATGATTATATTGAACCATATTTAAAACAAAATATGGGTGAAGTAATGGCAAAGCTTGATGCACCTCTAGGAGTATACGCTGTCCTTGGCAATCATGATTATTATGGTGAGGACTCAAAAGAAATACTTACTGAGATGGATAAGGCAGGTATAACCGTATTAATGGATGAATGGGTGAAGGTAGAAAACCTTTATTTAATTGGTAGAAAGGATCCTACTGACGAAAGTAGACAACAGTTAAAGGAATATTTAGTCGGGATCGATAAAAGTAACCCTCTCATCATGCTTGATCATCAACCCATTGACTTTTCAGAAGCTAGTAAACAAGGAATTGATGTTATGCTGTCAGGACATACGCATAAAGGGCAACTCTTTCCTGCGAGTATTGTGACAAATCTTCTTTACGAAAATGACTATGGGTATGAAAAAATGGAACAATTACATAGCTTTGTCTCATCTGGATTTGGTATATGGGGTCCGCCACTAAGACTGGGGAGTCAATCAGAAGTGTTTGTAATTAATCTTACTTTTACACGGTAAAATGAAAAGGATAGCAATCAGCTATCCTTTAATTGTTTAATGGTCGGTTTCTTTGGTGTTCGTGCTCGATTTTGAATCATGGTATGAAGAAGTTCATGGTATCCAGTTGGATTACATAAAATAATTTGGTTTCCAATTTCTTTAGGAAAGGCTTCATGCAGTTGTCTCTCGATTTTGTCCGTGAATCCACCTTTTGATAGAAAGTGTGGGACAATATAAACCTTTTGATACTCCTTAAATAAAGTCATTTCAAGCTTCTTCAAATAATGCGGCTCTCTACTTAAATATCCCCATTCAACAGGGGTCTTTAATACTTCTCTAACCACCTTTGTTAATTGTGAAAGTTCTTGAGCAGTTTCTTCATGACCACTTCCATGGGCAACGAGTAAAACAAGTTCATCCTGTGTTTGTTGATAGCCTTTTTCTTGAAGCTTATCCATGATTGCGGGTAGAAACAAATGATCGCTTCCTAGAACATTCGCATACATAATGGGTATTGTAGGGAATTGTGCTTGAGAGTCAGCAATTTCGGTTGGTATATCTATTAACGCATGATTCCCAGATAATAATAATACAGGCACGACAGTCACGGTCGTTGCTCCCTTTCGTATGCAGGATTCTATGGCTTCCCCAATAGAAGGGGCAGCAAGTTCAAAAAAACCATAAGCTTGTATAGGAGCAATATTTTCTTTCATCGTTTCTGTTATAAATGAAATAAACTGTTCATTCCAATCATTTGAGCGACTTCCATGACTTATATAAACGATTGCTTCCATTTTTCACCTCACACCCCTAAGCTGATAATTATTTCGAAGTATATCAGTTGCTGGGATAGTGAGCAAGCAACAGTATGTTACTTAGAATAATAGTCTGCTAAGCTAATAATTGCGCTTCCCATACGTTCTGTTTCTGGGAAAATTACACGGTTAACACCTTGTTCTTTAAGTGCTTGAGCCGTGACTTTTCCAACAGCTAGTGCCACAACGTTATTTTCAAATTGATTAAGAAGCATAGTTGTCTGTCCCTTTTTATCCGCATGAGCAAATAAGAATCGTACCTGTGGTGTACTAGTGAAGCTTACTGCATCAATGCTCCCTTCAATAATTTCTGATAGTAATAAATCAATGACATCTTCACTTGGTGGTGTATGAATATAGGGAAGAATTTCATGGAATGTGGCTTCGTTTTCCTCAAGAAATTTTATAAGAAGTGGGGCAGGGTCGCCATGCAGTTGAAGTGCCACACGTGTCCCTTTAACAAATTTCTCACAAGTAGAAAGGGAACGTACGAGTCCAGCCGTACTTCCATCGTCATCTCTCACAATGGGAGTAATACCAAGCGTTTTTAATACATTTACCGTCTTATATCCTCTAGCAGCAATCTTACTTTCTTCGAGCTTGGAAATAAATTCATCCTTTTTTTGCATCTTCTCAGCTGTTTCTAAAAGAATGGTTAGCCCGATACCTGTAGTGAAAATAAGCCAATCATAGCTTCCAGCAAGTAATTTCGAGATTTCACCCTCAATATTCGAATCATCCAATCTAGTCGTTCCTTGTGATGGACGAAGAAGGGGGATCCCCCCTTGATTGCTAATAATCTTACTTATTTCATCCGTTTTCCTCGTACCTGCAATAACAACTCGTTTGTTCTCTAGTTTTTTCATGTATATCCCTTCTTTCTCTTAGAATAGTTAGAATCATTTTAGCATCAATAACGAAAGTAAGCCTCCTTAAAACAAAATTTTTTGTAGATATTTGCACTAAGCGGGCTTATTTCTTGTTCGGAAAAAGTTCGTTATAATATAGAAATGATTTTGACTTGGAGGTGAAGGGTGATGGACCTTGGGAAAATTATATTAAAGTTGTCGGAAAGAAGTCCTTTTGTTTTAGGAAGTGAGAACTTCTCTACCTATTCCGTTTTGCTTCCTCTTGTATATATAAATAATGAAATACATCTTATATTTGAGGTCCGAGCCTTTTCATTGAGGAGACAACCGGGTGAGGTTTGTTTTCCTGGGGGCAAAAATGATGAAACAGATAAGGACCATATGGAAACTGCCATAAGGGAGACATATGAGGAATTAGGCTTAAAGGAAGGAAGTATATCTCAGGTTGTACCGCTAGATTTCATCGTATCTCCGTACGGCAATATTATTTATCCATTTGTTGGAGTCATAGATACAATAAATGATATGCAAGTAAATCATAAGGAGGTAGACCATATCTTCACTGTTCCACTTACATTTTTTAAACAGATGAAACCTGATATCCATTATGTAAATGCTCGGTTAGAACCAGAACCAGGTTTTCCTTATGATTCCATTGTTGGTGGGAAAGACTATAATTGGCAAATAAAAAGAATGGAAGAGTTTTTTTACTATTTTGAAGATAAAGTGATATGGGGTTTGACTGCAAGAGTCGTTAGACATTTTATTCAAGTAATTGAAGAATAATGGCACCCCACCAGTAGTCACGTCATAAATAAAAAAACATCTCAGGAGGTGACGAAGGATTGAAAACAAGAGAGTTATTATCACATGTACAAGAAGCGTATGTCTCTCTGTCGAAGATGGGTTTGGTTATTGTAAGTGCGAAAGGAGAGTATCTTACATCTGTATCCGGGATTGATCCGGTTACAGAATACCTGTTTATCAATGAGGATATTGCTTTTCGCCAACAAATTAATCAAGTTGTCACTTCTTCCACTATTACTAAACCAATCACCTACTTACTCCTGCATAATGGGGAGGCAACAGGTCTAAAAATAGCGATTGTCCCAGTCAAAGTAGACGGAACGATTTATGGTTATATTTTAACCTCAGTATTTGTAGAAGGGAATATTAGTAAGGAACATCTCGTGGCTATTTTTAATGATAGAAAATGGGAGGAAGCAGTAAAGGTAATTAAAGTTCTTACTATAGATGAAACAGATGTATTACTAGATACATTACAAAAGATGGCTACCGTTTGCTGTGCTTTTTTTGTAAAAGAACTCGAAACACAACGTTTTCATTCACTGCAACAATTACTTTTACATATGGATCGAGAAAATCTTCAAATCGCAAGTCTATTTGAGGAGCTTTATGAAAATATAGACGATGTTGATTTGCTTTGTTATGTTACACAAAATCGGAACGAGCAATGGATACTTGAACATTCAAAAGGTAAGAATGAAGAGAGGCTTGGTAATCTAAAGCTAGATATGATAACAGATTTATTGAAAAGTGCTCTAGACAAAGGCGACTACCAAAGTATTGAAAATATACAGTTCGATCCTCGACTTTCGTTTCTATATGCTTATGAAATCAAGCCTAAGTCTGTATATTTTTTTCCTGTTATAAACGAACTCGATTCACAAGGAGCCATTATTTTAATTAGTGAACAGAAAGAAAAAATTTCTCGTAAAAATCTTCAAACAATAGATGTTATAAGAGGGATGTTTGCTGTTTATCAGGCGAAACGTCAATTAAAGATAATAGGTTTTCACCATTTAACAAAGCTCTCTAGAGTCATTGATATGAGTAAATTAATGAGTGATTTGAAAAGTGTCAGAGAGTTGCTGTTCTTAATCTTAGATATGACAGATCATTTAATAAAGGATTCATTTGCGATTGTAGTACTGAGGGATGAGACGTATGAAAGTCTTAATGGTGAACAGTTAACAAAGAATCAACTAGAAGTATATAAAAAAGATGTATCAGAAAGTTTGTTTCAGGGACAGGGTGAAACACATAACCGCATAAGAAACTTCTCTTTTGGTTCAATGATTGAATGTCCCATACTTGTTAATCAACAAGTAGAAGCGGTTTTATCTGTGAAAGTGGAGAATGTTACTAACGAGTTAGAGGTCTATTTAGAGATACTATCCAACTTATTGACCATTGGAATGGCTAAATTTCATGAACCTAATAAGGAACAAACTGAAAATGGCCAATCATTGCATGTCCCAGAATCCATCAAGAACCTGCTAACTAATAGAGAAAATGAAATCCTACAATGGATGCTAAAAGGGTATAACAATCAAGAAATCGCTGAAGTACTTTTTATTAGTGCACACACCGTGAAAAATCATATCTCAAACATATTTCAAAAGTTAAATATCACGGATCGAAGACAATTGTTTTCAACTATTTATCAACTTCAGTTTTACACCTAAGCTCCCGTTTGGGAGTTTTTCTTAATTATGAGAAGAAGAGACTATGAAAGAAAATTCTTTATAGCATTCGTCTCCTATCTATTCAATCAGGAGCTGTTTTGTTAATAGGAAATTTAGGAGAGTTTTTCTCAGAATTGAGTTGGGTTTGGACGAAAGATAGGAGAGGTAGGGAATGGAGGATTCGAGTGATTGATTTATAATAGAGGTAGAAAGCTTGAATGAAAAAGTTTTTTCAAAGGAGTTTTGACAATGGCAAGAGAAGAAATCATTACCTATGATTGGAACCAGGACGTAACATTAAAAACAACCGACTTCTTTCGAGAGGAGTTACAATCGTTTATTCAGACGGATAATAATAAACTAATATTAAGTTTAAAGGGTGTTGGGTATATAAACAGTTCAGGTCTCGGAGTGATTGCTGATGCAGTCATGCAAGCAAGAAAGCAGGGGAAAGAACTGGTTGTAGCAAACATACAAGATCCAATTTCTGAGATCTTTGAAATTGTTAAGTTTGGATCATTTATTCATCTCTTTGTTACGGAAGAAGAGGCGACTCAATTTTTAAATCAATAAGTAATTTTATCAATCGCCATTTTTTTGTCAAAAACATTTGAAAAAATAGTGAATGAATGGAAATAATTCACCCTATTACCACTACATTTTCTATAATAATAGTGGACCTATAGGAGGGATTATTTATGAATATCACAACGATAATCGAACTGAATAACCAAGAAGTTGAACAGATGGCAGGAGCTAAGATGGTGTTTGTGCAAGAGGAAATTACTGAACAGATCATTCATACTTGTGTGGATTGCTTTACTGTAGAAGGGTCAGAGGAAAAGATTGAGCCAGAACTAGCAATGGAAAAGGTTTTTGAGAAATTAAAAGGGAATGGTGTCATACCTCCAGGTGTAACAGAATTCTCCTTTGAAATGCCAGCTTGTGGTACCATCAAAAAAAATAATCAAGTTACAGCAGAAATCCCGCAAAATGTTGTCCTAACATTTACGATGTAAATAATAGAAGAAACCACCATCCTGACCAATAACGTCAGGATGGTTTTTTTGTTCAAAACCACAGAAAAATCGACATTGTTTTTAGTGGTAAAAGTGAAAGTAACGTATAATAGCAAGAGGAATCATAGATAAAAAGGTGTGAATATAGTGGGTAATAAAATTGGATTTATTGGCTGTGGGAAAATGGGACAAGCAATATTAACGGGGCTCCTTAGTAAAAGAAATATAGAAAAAAATCTAATTCTGGTTAGTGCCAAGACAGAAACTACATTAATTAAGGTAAAAGAGTTGTTTGGCGTTCAAACAACTACCAACAATAAAGATATTGGAAGATGGGCCGATATTATTGTAATAGCTGTGAAACCAGATTTACATAAAGAGGTTATTGAGGAAATTAGAACAGTGATTTCCTCTAATACGATAGTGGTTACCATTGCAGCAGGCATTACTTTGCAGTTCTTAGAACAAACATTTGGAAGGCAAGTAAAGGGAGTGAGAGCTATGCCCAATACTCCTTCCCTTGTTGGAGAAGGAATGACAGCGCTATGTTTTCATGATCTTGTATTAAACGATGAAAGAGAGCGAGTTTCCCATATATTTGAGTCTTTAGGACAGGTTGAAGTATTTGCGGAGTCGTTAATGGACAGTGTTCCAGCGATTAGTGGTTCTTCACCTGCTTATGTGTACATGATGATTGAAGCATTAGCAGATGGGGCTGTTAAGCAAGGGATTGCACGTGACAAGGCTTATAGAATGGCTGCTCAAGCAGTTCTTGGTGCTGCCAAGATGGTTTTAGAGACAAACTTACACCCTGGCGTATTGAAGGATCAGGTTTGTACCCCGGGTGGTGCTACCATCGAGGCAGTAGCAGCACTAGAAGAAACAGGCTTTCGTGCCTCCATTCTTTCAGCCATGGAAAGTTGTACAGAAAAAGTAATCAAACTAACAGCAAAACAATGAAGAGGAGTTTGGGAATGCGTAATAGGATCAAAAATGGGGAATATAAGCATAATCTGGCTGATAATCCTTTCAGGGGTGTTTGTAATGAATATGGACAAATATAAACTCCTTCTTTTCAAAAAAATTAAGGATCAGCTTGCCATTTGGTTTGAGAAGGAACCCAATAAACCTGCAACGAAGGATGAGCTTTTTCTTTTTCTACATTCCATCAAAGGTACAGCTGGCACGATTGAGCTAGGTGGATTATTTACTCTTGTTACAAATTTAATGAATGAGATTGAACGTAATGATACAAAGCTTGAATGGGAGAAACAAGAGCTACGTGATTTGCTTTACGAGTTAATGGATTTAAGTTACCAGTATGAACATTTCGAGACGGTAGATGTTTCTAAGCCGATTACTAGAGAGGAGGGGACACCTCTTATTCAAGTGATTGATGATGATATCTCCATGCTCATCTTATTAAAAGATACACTTGAAGAAATGGGATGGATCGTAGTTGCGCATACAGATGCGGAAGTAGGAAAAGAATTGTTTTATGAGCTGCAACCTGATTGCTTAATCATAGATGTGAATCTCCCAGGAACTAATGGTTTTCAGCTTTTGGAAGACCTTTATCATTATCTTGAAAAAATGTTTATACCGACTATCATGATTAGTATTGAAAACGATCGGGAGACAAGAATAAAGGCTATTGAATCTGGTGCTGATGATTTTATAGAGAAGCCGTTAGACCTTGAGGAATTTGTAATGCGTGTAAAGCGGCAACTAAATAGAAAAAAGTTATTTGACCAATCAGTCATGATCGACGAACTTACACAGGTGTATAATCGCAGATTTTTAAACGATTCTATACAGAGGAGTCTCGTTGACATTGAGAGATCTAGCACTTATTTTACAGTAGCTGTACTTGATCTGGATTACTTTAAAAAGGTAAATGATACATTTGGACATATCGTAGGAGATAAAGTGTTACTGACGTTTGCCCAATTTTTAAAGGAACATATAAGAGGGACCGATTCTGTCTTTCGATACGGGGGAGAGGAATTTGTCATCTTATTTCCTAGAACAAACGATACGGACGTAAAGAGTGTTCTTACTAGGTTGTTAGAGAAATTCTTTAACACCCCTTTTACCGAAAACGGAAAAACTTTTTATATTTCGTTCTCAGCTGGGGTTTTTATGGTTTTAGATGAAAAAATGGATAGTAAAACCGTAATTAAAACAGCTGATCAAGCACTGTATTTAGCAAAAGAAAATGGGAGAGCAAGAGTAGAGAGTGCCAACCAGTTAAATCTTGGAGCTGCAAAGAAAACACTACATGTATCCCTTATTGATGATGATGTTATTATTCGGACAATGATAACGAAAATTCTTCAAAGTATGGAATTTGAATTTGTTGATCTAGATATTTGTTCTTTTGAAAATGGGGTGAAATTTTTTGACTCGGGGAGACATGAAATTTCCGGTCAGCATTTCCTTGTTCTCGATGGAGTAATGCCTGTGATGGATGGAACTGAAGTACTTCAACGGGTGAAGTCAGGGAGGAAAAGGAAACAGTTCCATGTTCTTATGCTTACGGGGCGGAAAAATGAACAGGATATCGCTCGTTCACTAAAACTCGGAGCGGATGACTATGTGACAAAACCTTTTAGTATTCAGGATCTTCAAGCGAGAATCTATAGCTTTATTCAAAGGATAACTAAATGATGATTTCAAATGAAGTAATCGTTCTCTTTTATGCAACCATTTTTATACTAATCTTACTACTACTTATCTTAATTTATTTAATTATTCGGAAAACGTTAGAAAACCAGGAAAACCTCAAGGTTAAAACGATAAAAAAGGAGATAGAAATTTCTCTGTTTGAAAGCATCTCTGAAGGAATAGTCTATGAGATGACTAATCAAGACCGTTTTTCTTTGAAAGCAATGGAGGAGTTATTAAAAAGCTACTCAGATACAGTCGTTGGATCAATGGAGCTCCAATCTCTTACTGCTATGGCAGATAAATACTTATTGCAAGGATATAGAAAAGTATTAAAAGGTAGAAGTTGGAGCAAAAGAATCAATGCCTTATATCATATTGAAGATTTTCATATGCATAAGCTCTCAGATGATGTGAGACAGCTTTTACAGAGGCGTTCTATAACGAAAGAAGAAGTGATTGTCAGTATTCGTTTTTTAGCAGCAACGGGTCGGTTCGACGAAGTGTTTGAGTTTGTGAATAAAAGGTACACTAATTTAACAGATTTTGACTATAGAAGTATTTTGTTCAAGTTAGATGAAAATTCCTTCCGTTTGCTCGTTGAGAGGTTTTCTGAATGCCATTCTACCCTTCAATGGTCCATACTTGAAATCATTTCAATTAGAAAAGAGCTCTCGTATCTCTCTTTTGTGGAAACGATATTCCATACGTATAAGGGAGAGACGAGAATTCGTGCACTTAAAGCTATTGCATCTATTGGATTTACCACCGATATTGAGCAGTTTTACCCATTAAGGGAGAGTTCAGAGTGGCAGGAGAGAATGCTACTTGCTAAGTTAATTCATTTTTTTCCTTCGGAGTCCTCGTACGATATTTTAGCAACCTTAATTCATGATCGCAATTGGTGGGTCCGTTCCCAAGCCGCTCAATCATTTACAAAGCTACCAAAAGGAAAAGAACGATTAATTAACATAATGGAAATCTCGCATGATCCGTATGCTAGAGATATTGCAGCAGAGTGGCTTCAAAAAGGGGAAATTTAATATGCTACAACTGATTGGGGAGTATATTGGGATTGTTTTCGGTAGTTTTATCACTATATACATGGTGTTAGTGATTAGTTTTTACTCAGTGATTTTACTACTATCTCTTCTTCAGCTTAGAAGAGAATATAAACTTGATAAAGAGCAAGCGTACGATGAATATCTTAATGACTTATATACAAAGCCAATTTCTATTATCGTTCCTGCCTTTAATGAGGAGGCAGGATTGATTCAAAGTGTCCGTTCCTTGCTAGGGATCAATTATCCGACTTATGAAATTATTGTTGTTAATGATGGATCTACAGACAACAGTCTTAATAAAATGATTCGTCATTATGAGATGAAGGAAATTAAAAAAGTGATTCGAAAGCATGTTGAAACAAAAAATATTAAAGGAATATATCAGTCCAGTACTTTACCAAACCTTTATCTGATTGATAAAGAAAATGGTGGGAAAGCTGATGCATTAAATGTAGGATTGAATTTCTCTCATTATCCTTATATTTGTTCACTAGATGGCGATTCCGTTCTAGAACGAGATGCTTTCTTAAAGGTAATGAAACCAATTATGCTTTCAAATGAAGATGTCATTGCTTCTGGAGGAAGTGTAAGAATTGCCAATGGTTGTAAAATATCAAATGGTAATTTACTTGAAGTGGGGCTATCAAAACATCCCCTTGTGATTATGCAGATCATTGAATATCTCCGTGCCTTTTTAATGGGGAGAATTGGTTTAAGTCGTCATAATCTTCTTTTGATTGTATCAGGAGCATTTGGCGTTTTTTCAAAAAGCTGGGTGGCTGAAGCGGGTGGTTATAAGACCACTACCGTAGGTGAAGATATGGAGTTAGTGGTTCGTTTGCACCGACTTATTAAAGAGAAAGGTGTAAAGAAAAAAATCGTATATGTGCCAGACCCTGTATGTTGGACCGAAGTGCCGGAAGAAACCAAGTTTCTTCGTAGACAGAGAAGAAGATGGCACCGAGGTTTATTTGAAAGTCTTTGGGCACATAGGAAGTTAGCATTTAATCCAAAATACGGTTCGATCGGCATGATTTCCTTTCCTTATTTTTGGATTGTTGAATTTTTTGGTCCTATCATTGAGCTCTCTGGATATATTTATGTCTTATGCTCCTTGTTTTTTGGCGGGATTTATTTAGAGTTTGCTATTATCATTTTTCTTCTCTCTTGTTTGTATGGTTCATTGTTCTCCATGGCCTCTGTTTTATTGGAAGAGTGGAGTTTACGCAAATATCCAAAAGTATCACATATCGTAAAGTTGTTTCTTTACTCTATGACAGAGACATTATGGTATCGTCCATTAACAGTCTTTTGGCGTTGCGAGGGGATTTGGCAGATTATTGTTGGTGAAAAGGGCTGGGGAGAAATGAAAAGAAAAGGTGTATCGGAATGAAGAGTTGGTTCTCGAAACAACAAATGCTTGTGTTTGCATTTATTGCAATCATATTAGTAGGAATAACAAGTCCTTTCTGGTTATGGGCAGTAAAATCAAATAAAGAGTTAAATGTATTAATTCTCGATAAGACTGTACCTGACCAAACGTACCGAGAACATAGCGGACTAACCTGGCTCTTGAATAATGAGAAATATGTCACTAGCGATCGTGAAAGGTACAGTATTGAAAATAGCTATAGTGGGTTTGTTCCTAAAGAGGGGGAAGAGTATGAAATTCGCAATCTCCCAAAAGAATTAGAACAGTATGATATCTTTTACTTGGCAGATTCATATGGGGTCTATGAAAAGGAATTCTATGGAGAAAACCAACAGGGAGAACGGTCTGAGCATTTGTATGGTGGATTACAAGAGGAAGAAATAGATGCCATTCATCAGGAATTATTTTCAAATAAGGGGAAGACCCTTATCGCTGAATTTAATACATTTGCTAGTCCCACTTCAGCTTTAGCTCGTGAAAAAGTTTCTAACCTGTTAAATGTCGATTGGACAGGCTGGATTGGCAGGTATTTTCCTAAGCTTGAGGGGGAAGAGGTTCCAACCTGGGTGAAAGAAAATTATGAGAAATCGAACGGAGTATGGAATTTTTCAGGTGAAGGATTAGTATTTGTGGATAGTAATGATTATATTGTGGTGATTGATAAAAATGAGTTTAAGGGTGAGGGCCCAAGTTTCCAATATACTGAATTAGGTGAGAAGCTCTTTAATAATAAGAGTAATGATGCTGATTATTCTTATTGGTTTGATATTATTTCCGCAAGAGATACAGATGAAATCTTAGCAACATACCATTTATCTGTAACAAAGGAAGCCGAATCAAAGCTTGCAGAAAATGGGATTCCAGTGACCTTTCCTGCAGTCATCAGCCATAAAAACGCTAGTTACTCTGCCTATTATTTTGCAGGTGATTATGCTGATGAGGGGGATATTCCGTCGATTTATCAGACAAGGGGAATATCTAATTGGAGAGAAATCGTTCAGTCAGATTCTTTTTACTGGCGTGTGTATGTTCCAATGATGAAGCAAATTCTACGTCACGGTTTAGAACCATCCGATGAGCAGGAAGTGGTGGAGCTTGTTAAGGAGAATGGAACCTCCATTAATAGCAAGACAAATGAAGAGTCTATTCAAATCCAAAAGGATGGTAAGTGGGAAGATCTTCTTATTAAAGGGGTTAACATGGGGATAGCTAAGCCTGGTTACTTCCCCGGTGAGACGGCCATCTCTAAAGATGAATACTTTAGATGGTTTAAAATGATTGGTGCAATGAATGCGAATGCCATTCGTATTTATACCATTCACCCTCCACAATTTTATGAAGCATTCTACGAATATAATAAACAAGCCAAGAAGCCATTATATTTATTCCACGGTGCTTGGGTGACAGAAGAAACTTTGCTAGAGACAAAAGATGCCTATGATCCGTCTGTTGTGGAAGAGTTTCAAAGAGAAATGAGAGACATCGTTGATATCGTTCATGGCAATGCTGACATAGCAGAAAATCCAGGGCATGCATCAGGTTCTTATACTCACGATATTTCCCCTTATGTACTAGGGTATATTATCGGAATTGAGTGGGATCCAGGTATGGTATTAAATACTGACACTGTCCATAGTGAAATGGAGCAGTATAAAGGAGACTATTTCTTTACGAAGAATGCAACACCATTTGAAGCGTGGTTAGCGGTCCGAATGAATGACATGGCAAGTTATGAGGCAGAAACGTATAATTGGCAACATTCCATGAGTTTTACCAACTGGGTAACCACCGATCTATTATCTCATCCGGCTGAACCTGCTGAAGAAGAGGATATGGTTAGTGTTGATCCCAATCATATTAAAAAAACAGATCAATTTCATGCTGGTTTATTTGCCTCTTATCACGTCTATCCATATTTTCCAGACTTCTTAAACTTTGAGGAAGATTATGTGAATTATGTAGATAGAAGTGGAGAGAAGAATAACTATGCAGGTTATCTTCATGATTTGAAAAATGCACATGAAATGCCAGTCATCATTGCTGAGTACGGAGTGCCTTCCTCAAGGGGATTAACTCATGAAAATGTCCATGGAATGGATCAAGGTAATCATAGTGAACAGAATCAAGGAGAAATTGATCAGAAGCTATTTCAAACCATAGCATCAGAAAATTTTGCTGGGGGGATTCTTTTTTCCTGGCAGGATGAGTGGTTTAAACGAACATGGAATACAATGGACTTCGATAACCCAGACCGCAGGCCGTATTGGTCTAATATACAGACGAATGAGCAAATGTTTGGAATGCTAGGGTTTTCCCCCGCTTTATTTGGAAAAGAAATGACCTTAGACGGAAAAGACAATGACTGGAGAAAGTCGTTGATTGAACCTTTAGCACAATCGAAGGATGAAGATAATTTATTGACAGGTTTGTATGTAACTTCTGATGCAGCAAATATATATGTGCGTCTTGATTTCCAACAATCTATAAATTTAGAAGAAACACTGACATATATCATATTTGATACGATAGGAGATCAGGGGCAGAGAAAGATTCCGCTTCGTACTGGTCAATCGGTGTCAACCACATCTGGTGTTGATTTCTTAGTCACATTGGCAGGCAAAGTGGAATCAAGGATTACAGTCGATAGCTACTATGATTCTTTTTACTATCATTATGGTGAGCGGTTAAAGCTAATAACAAAAGAAACGTATCCTTCAGAAAAGGAAAATGATGTGTTCCATCCGATTCGCTTGGCGCTAAATAAACCATTAACGATTCCTTCGACAGGGAAAAGCTATCCTTTTGAAGCGTATGAAACGGGAAAACTCCTTTATGGCTCTGGGAACCCTAATGATGAAAATTATAACTCTTTGACAGATGTCAGCATTAGCGAGGATGGAAAGATGGTCGAGCTGCGTATTCCATGGTTAATGTTAAATATTAAGGATCCGAGTGAAAAAGAAATCATTGGGGATATGTGGAAGAGTGGATTAGAGGGTACAAAAAATATTGAAGGTATCTATCTTTCTGCTTTTGTATCAACAGAGGAGGGTTTGTCAGTTTTACCTGAAATGGAAGGGAAAACTGATTCCATATCTAAAATGGTAGTTTATAAATGGAATAAATGGGAGCAGCCAGTATACAGTGAACGACTAAAGGATTCTTATTATATTATGAAGGAAACATACGGGGGGACAAAAGAGTGAAAAGGATATTATTAGCTGAGGATGAAGAAGTATTAAGAATGCTAGTTGTAGACACTCTTGAAGAAGAAGAATATGAAGTGGATGAAGCGGCTGATGGAACGGAGGCGGTCCAGCTATTTGGGGAAAATAGCTATGATTTACTCGTTCTAGACTATATGATGCCCGGGTTGACAGGGTTAGAAGTGATTGAACATGTAAGAAAAAAAGATAAGGAAGTAAAAATCTTAATGCTCTCAGCTAAGAGTCAACAATATGAACAGGAAAAAGTGATTGAGGCAGGAGCTAACTACTTTATGGCCAAACCTTTTAGTCCGTTGGAGCTAAAAGATAAGATTGAGGATATCTTAAATGAAAGATAGCTCGAATAAAAAGCAAAGCATATTAAAACAATTTATTCAGTTAATGATTGTTTTTCTCTCTTTAATTCTTATCGGAACGTCTTTAAATCTCTATTTTCAGTATAAGCGAAGCAATGACTATGTTGAAAAAAGAGCCTTTATTGTGGAGAAAGAGAAAATTACAAGAGATTTGTATTACTCACTGAATACGGCTTTATTTGATGTTAGGGGATATTTTGCTTACGGTAATGAAGAACTGAAAAAAAGAGCACACTCGAAACAGCCTGAGATTAGAAAACTAGCGAAAAAGTTGGAGGCAAGAGCAACTAATGAGGATGATACGGAGTATGTTAGAGAGCTGAACAGCTTTGTAGATTATTATTTTGTTGAAACACTTCCTCAAGCAGTCGAGTATTATGAGGCTGGGCGACAGGATGATTTAATCAGTTTGGCTCAGCTTGGCGCTACAACAAGAACCAATGAATTTTTGGATTTGACTCACGAATATATGGATGTAATTGATAAAGAATTAAATACAGCCATCAATGATATGAGGCGAACTCAAACCATTTATCAAAATGTGTTTCTTGCCTTTATCATATTTCTCCTAGTGTTCCTTTTTAGAATAATCAGGGGAATGCTAACAAATATTGGTGCACCACTTTCCCAACTAGCGAAGACAGCAACAGATATAACAGAGGGAAAGGATTCAGAGATTTTTATTGATCCACATCGTAAAGATGAAATTGGTATTCTTTCTTTCGCGTTAAAGAAGATGCTCCATTCTATACAAGAAAAAGAACAGAATCTATTAGCACAAAATGAGGAGTTATTAGCACAGCAAGATGAGCTATATGCGCAACAATCTGAGCTGGAAAATGCTCTTTACGTGGTAAATGAAAGTAAGAACAAAATTGAAAATCGTAATGAATTAACGAACAAATTAACAAATGCTCTTGAAAAGCAATCGCTTCTCGATAGCATCGTGTTACACATGACACGAATTATTAAGGCTGATCGAGGGTTAATCTTATTGCTTGAGGACCAAGCGTATAGTTCATATGGAATTTCCTCATCTGGTGTAGAACAGTTTAAAAAGAACATATACAATGGCTTGAATAGCATCCTGGTTGAACATCAGCAACCTTATACGATTAAGAGGGAGATCGTGGATTCAGAGAAGGGATACCATGAGGGGAAATTGTACTCTTATGATTTATACTTGCCAGTCATCTCCTCGAATGATGTTGTAACAGCAATAATGGTTTTTAGCAGGTTTGGAAATGCGTTTCGTGAGTCTGAGATTGAAGAATTACAATCGATCACAAAGCAAATGAGCAATTCCTTAGAGAAGGTATATATTTATGAATTGTCTGAAACGGAACGATTAAGGAATCAGTCTATTTTAAATACAACTCATGAGGGGATTCAGCTTATTAATCAGGACGGAGTTGTTCTGCTAGTAAATAAGGCTCTTTGCGAGATGTTCGAATGTGATGTGGATGGAAGAGAGTTAGTAGGACTGGACCTTAAGGGTTGGACATCCTTTATGCAAAAAGATATGGAAGAGAAGGATGAATTTTTACAGTTTGTCCAATCTGCAATAGAAACGAACCCTATAAATAACTCTAACTCATTTATATATAAACGACTAGATAAGCATCAAGTGATAAAGGTATATAGTGAAGCACTATTTCAGGATGATATTCGAGTTGGTACGATTATTGTTCATCGAGACATTACAAAAGAATTTGAAGTCGATCAAATGAAGTCTGAGTTTGTCAGTACAGTTAGTCATGAGTTGCGAACTCCTTTAGCTAGTATTTTAGGATTTACAGAGCTTATGTTACATCGTGAGCTAAAGCCAGACCGAAGACTAAAGTATTTAACAACAGTATACAATGAAGCGAAGAGACTTACCGCATTAATTAACGATTTCCTTGATGTCCAACGCATGGAGGCAGGGAAACATACGTATGAGAAAAAATATTTTGAACTATTGCCAGTTATTGAGTCAGTGACAAATACGTTAAGAGGTACAACATTGATACATGAAATAACTGTTACCTCCCATGCTGAAAACGATTGGATTTTAGGAGATCGCGAAAAGATTGAGCAAGTACTTACCAATCTAGTGGGAAATTCGATTAAATACTCTCCGAATGGAGGGAATATTACACTTAATCTAGTTGAAGCAAAGGGAATATTAAGGTTGGATATTACAGATGAAGGCTTGGGTATTCCTGAAAATGTAGGAGACTCCATCTTTACAAAGTTTTATCGTGTTGACAATTCAGACCGACGAAAAATTGGTGGGACTGGACTAGGTCTTGCCATTGTAAAGGAAATAATGAACGCACATGAAGGTGATGTAACTTTTACATCTGAGTATGGAAATGGAAGTACCTTCACAATTTCTTTCCCAAATGTCAAGAAAGAAGCAACCAGCATTACTGATATGAGAGATGTAGAAGCTTCCAGTTACAAAGTGTTTGTGATTGAGGATGACGAAAGTTTGCTAGATCTTATTTCACAAGAGTTACTTGATAACGGATTTACAGTTACTCAATTTACAAATGGTGACCATGCAATGGATGCCTTAAAGGAAGAGGTCCCAGATGCAGTAATTCTAGATATCATGTTAGATAAAGGAAACGTTGATGGCTGGGATATAATGCGGTTTATGAAAGAGAAAAAGGAATTAAAGCAAATCCCAGTTATAATCTCCAGCGCACTTGATGAGAGAGACAAAGGTTTAGCAAATGGAGCCGAGGAGTACTTTGTTAAACCATATAAAACAAGCCACTTATCTAAAATTGTGATGCAATTATTACTAAGGATTGGAAAAGAAGGGCAAGTGATTGTGCCTTTTGTAGAAGAACCTGATATTGAAAAACCAAAAGAATAATCTTTATCGTGCAGGAAAGGACTAGGGCATTCTAAAATGTACCCTATAGAGTAGACACTTTGAAAAAAGGACTACTTTATAGGGTTCTTTTTGTATACTTAATTTATTTAGTGAGAAAAACGGAATGGGGGAATCTTGATGACTAAAAAGTATTT
>NZ_JAKFCQ010000116.1:0-3386 GCF_036676585.1 Robertmurraya sp. | reverse complement strand
AGTCCTGCTAAAGAAGATTTTATAAAGTTGCACCAAACAACTGGCTGGAATGCCAAAGGGTTGTATACATATGATCAATTATATACGGCAATTTGTAACAGCTGGTACTCCATTTCTATCTATCATAATAGAAAATTAATTGGATTTGGCCGGATAATATCAGATGGAATTTATCAAACTCTTATTTGCGATGTAATGGTTCATCCTGAATATCAAGGACAAGGTATGGGGAAAAAAATAATAGAAGCATTGCTAAAGAAATGTGAAGAGGAAGGTATTAAGTGGGTTCAATTATTTTGTGCAAAAGGTAAACAAGAATTTTATCATAAACTTGGTTTTATAAGCCGAGAATCGGAAGCACCAGGAATGTCGATATTTATATAAGCAAGTATGCAACTAACTATATGGGGGAGGAAGGCTGGATTTACCACTATTTTTGTAAGGGTATAGCTAATTAGACAATAATCTTGTTATAGTAAAAGCCGATTATCTAATCCTAGTGGAAAAGTAAACCGGCTTTTTTTCTGTATTTTGATTTTAAACACTGAAAATGGGAGCTCGAATCATACTTTAACAACAAATATTTTAATAATATGGTATTGTTACCAATTGATTGGTTTTTCAAAACCTCTCATTATGTTCATAAGCCTCAATTTATGTGTCACTTCCCAATTGAGGGATGATAATTTTAAAGTGAGTGCCCAATGATGTACTATCCACAACAACAATATCCCCACGGTGTTCAAAGATGATTTTTTTTACAAATGGAAGTCCCATTCCTGTTCCATCATCTTTGGACGATACAAAGGGATCAAAAATATGGTCCCAATCAGATTCGGGGATCCCTTTTCCCGTATCGAAAAAGTCAATCACAATATAATCTTCATTCATATTTGTAAGAATCGTTATCTTTCGTTCTTCTCTACCTGGGGGAGTCGCTTCTGAACTATTTTTAATTAGATTGATAAACACTTGCTGCAAATATGATTTATTCACAAAGGCCTTAAGAGATTTATAGGAGTCAATTAACTCAATTTCAATATTGTTTTGCTTGGTAAATTCACTAGACAGCTCAATCGAATCTCTAATGATAGAGACAATGTTCTCCGTCCTAAAGCTCATTTTAGAATGAATAATATATTCGTTAAAATTGAATGAGAGTTGTTCCAATTGATCCGTCGCTTTATAAATCATATCCAAGGCACCCTGCTGCATCTTAGTCAGTTCTTTATCTTCCATGATAAGCTTTGAGAAACCTCTGATAATGGTCGAAGTATTTTTCATCTCATGTATAAGACTTCCAACAAAGTTACCCGTAAAGTCTAACTTTTTTTGCCTTTCCCTTAGTTGGTAATAATTAAATTCAATAATGGCGTTCAATTTAATAAATTCAAACATAACCATAATTGAAAAAATAATTACTCCTAAACTTCCCATGATAATACCTGTTTCAGGATTAAAGTTAAATAACCCGAGTAGAAACAAAAGTAAAGTATACATGGAAAATTGTTTTAAGAAACTCCTAATGTTTGTGTTGCGAATTTTTGTGGAGATATAGAATAAAAAGAGCAAAAATATAATTAAACTAGCCATGTGAAAAACATAAAGCGCAGCCATTTCACCGTATATGGGAAAATAAAACTCAATATCAGATGTGGAAATACGTCTTGTTTCCAAGCCTTTCATTCCAAAATCTGTCCAACTAATGAAATAAACAAAAGAAGTCCATATGATTAAAGCAATCATCATTTTCTTAGTAAATATATAATTGACGACTCTATTTAAGATAGAGTCATTTTTTAAGGTAACCGAAAAACTTTTTATCGTACAATAGGCTACAAAAAAGGTAGCTGGTACGGAGTAGGTTGGAGCAAACCTTAAAATTCTAAATAACCAAAAAGCTGATTGTTCGTCTAGCAAAGCCGTGAAGTAAAGCACACCTATCCCTTGTTGCCAACCCGATATCATCACCATTAACAAGGTAATCCCTAGAGTTAAATTCGACTTTTTATAAATTTTATTAACACTAAACGCCAACACAATAGGGATCAGGCCAATAGCGCAAATCAATAATCCAACAATCATACCAGTTTACTCCTATTACTCTAAACTTAAAATTCATGCATAGTTTAATTTTACATTAGACAATTAGTACATAGCCATAAGCTAAAATTATAACATAAATAAAAACAAATCCTACCCATCAAATAAGTAGAATTTGTTTCTAACATGGAATGACATATAACGGTGGTAAACATTCAAATCATAGTGTCAAGGTAGGCTTTTAGCATTTTATATTTTTTATGATAGTGTAAAAACTTTCTTTGCTTTAGAATCGTCTAATGGATGGAAGGGAGCAGATTGCATTGGAAGAAAGTATCATTGAAGACCTGATCGTACATGACAGAGAGAAACTAATAGATCAATTAATGGATGAATATGGGCAATCATTATTGCATCTTACCTATTCATACGTAGGTAACAGAGAGGTTGCAGAAGACCTTACGCAAGAGATATTTGTGAAATGCTATCAAAAATTAGAACAATATCAAAAAAAATCTTCATTAAAATCGTGGATCTGGAGAATTGCCATCAACCATTGTAAGGACTATCTAAGGAGCTGGCATCATAAACATATTGTCGTTTCTGAGGAAAAACTGATGCATGCCCCAAGTCAGGAGACAGAAGTGGAAGACCAAGTTATACAGAGATATGAAGACGAAGAATTGGTGAAAACCGTATGGAGTTTGCCAGATACATACAAGGAAGTGATTTATTTATACTACTTCGAGGAACTTACGATTAAAGAAATTTCCTACCTGACAAATGTGAATCAGAATACGATTAAAACCAGGCTAAAGCGAGCAAAAGAAATCTTAAAAGAAAGCTTGGAGGTATAAACATGGAAGATCGGTTAAAAAACATAAAAAATACTATGAAAAGAACGGTTTTACAGGACCTAAATTTTACCGAGAAACATAAAGCCAGCATTAGACGGCAAATTAACCAGCTATCTGCCACTTCAGAAGAGGATGTATTACTAGCCATTTTTCAGTTACTCAAAGAAAAACGCACGGGTTTTGAATTGAGTAGGCTGTTACGAGCAAGAGGAATTAGAAAATTTGAAAACGAAGAGGGCTTCCTCTATATGTCCTTACATAAATTCGAGCATAAGGGTTACTTGAATACGTACTGGGAAGAACCGGAAGTTAAGTACTATCAGCTAAGTACCAAGGGGTTAAAATTATTAAAAACCTTTGAATACAAAGGTGATCGGAAAGCTTACTTGCTAAATGAAGTATTGGAGAGGTAATGAATATGAGTAAACTTAAGGAGCATTTCTTAGGGGAAGTATTACAACATATAAGATCAAAAGAAGCGAAAGA